>JAABSQ010000504.1 GCA_011390315.1 Desulfobacteraceae bacterium | reverse complement strand
TCAGCGGTCCGCACCGGTGCGGCCCGAGAGATGTCGCGAGGGGGTGGTCCACCTGGGGGGTATCGACCCCGACCATTCGGCATTCTTTCTCCACCAGCCATTGAGACGCTTCCTTGGTCAAACCCGGGGATTCGCCGAAGTATTCGAGAGAGTCGGCATACTTTTGATGCCAACCGGTGACGATCACCACCACATCCCCTTGCTTCACCCCCGGAGAGGCCGATTCCAGGTCCGCTTTGGTAATGACATCATAGCTGCCTTTGGGGATGTTCAACACCACCCCGTTGCCGAAAAACCGGTCGACCGGAATCTCGGCCAGATCCGCCGCCTTCTGCACCAGATGCAGGGGGGCGTTCATGTGGGTCCCGGTCTGCATCACGGTATTGATTTTCCATGCCAGTACGCCGTGCTGGGCGTGCTTGACCCCCCGGAACATCTTCACATCCTCCTGACCGGGATAGGAGGGCACACCGTGGCCCCATTCGTGGCTCAGTTCGACCAGTTGAAGCCCGGAATAAGGATCTGTTGTCATGGTCATGGTCACCTCTTTTCAGGAAAATTTTGGATAACGGCGGTCCGCTGTCGCGGTCGAACGCCCCCCTATGCTGCGGTCAAGCCGCCGTCGACATAAATGGTCTGACCGGAAACAAAGCTCGCGGCCTCGGAAGCCAGAAACACCACCGCCCCCACCATGTCTTCGGGCATCCCGATCCGTCCCATGGGAACGGCCGAGGCGTATTTCTTGGCGAGTTCGGGGTTTTCCGCGATGTGCCTGGTGCCGGGCGTGATCACCAATGCCGGCCCCAGGGCGTTGACGCGAATCCCGTGGGGGGCCCACTCCAAGGCCAGGGCCCGGGTGATCAATTCCACCGCCCCTTTGGTGGCGCAGTAGCCGGTGTTGCCGCCGGTGTATCCCCGAATCCCACGGACCGAGGAGAGATTCACGATGGCGCCGCTTTTCTGCTCCCGCATGATGCGGCCGGCCGCCTTGCAGGCGATCATGGTGCCCTTGACGTTGACATCGAAAAGCTTTTCCCAGTCCTCCATCGGATATTCGAAGGCGTCGTGCTTGATGTTCATCCCCATGGCGTTGACCAGAATGTCGATCCGGCCGTACTTCTCCTTGACCCGGTTCATCAGATCGGCGGTGCTCTGTTCATCGGTCACATCCACCGGAACGGCGACCGCCTCGCTGCCGGTCTCTTCGGTGATTTTTCGGGCGACCGCTTCAATCGCTTCCCGGTTCCGGCTCGACACCACCACCGTGGCCCCGTGATAGCCGAGACCCATAGCCAGGGCCTCTCCGATGCCGCCGGCCCCGCCGGTGACGACAGCGATCTTTCCATCCAGTTTGAATATATCTTTCATCGGTATTTCCCCTCTTTCCAGGTATCGTCTGAACATCTCCGATGAAGGGGATGTTCATTCAATTTCATACTCGTGCCCGCCTGCAAACGGCCGGCGCTTATTCCTTGGAACAAACCCCCGGAATCATGGCGTGACGATGAACACCAGCACCTCGGCGGGCTTGCCGTCGTTGATCACCATATCCCGCTCTTCGCCCGGGGCGATATAGATGAGATCACCGGTGTTCAGCACATGGGATTCGTTCGGGCCGTTGACCGTGATCGACCCTTTGACCACATAATAGACCCGTTCCTTGTCCGAGGAGGACATCTCCGCACCGCCGTCCGGCTGAAAATAGGAATAGCAGACGGTAGTCCGTTTCGACTCGGCCTCGGTGATTTTCTTGAGTCCGTAGACCCCGGAGTGCTTGGCGGCATCGTACCGGGTTCCTTTGGCATCTTTGACACTGATCATCCGTTTTCTCCCTTATGCGTAGGCGGGAGAAAAAAGCATCCTTCACCCCCGCCCGATTTATCTTCATCTCTTCACGAAGCGCCGGTCGGCATCACCTCGCCGGGACCAGCTCGATTTCCCCCAGGACGACATCCGTTCTGGTCTTCACCGTGAACTCCTGAGAGGCGTATCCCGTCTGCTCGATGGTGATTCGGAATTCCTCGTTTTTAGGGAGCCCTTCAAATTCAAAATCCCCGAAGGTGTCCGATTCGGTCTCCAGCTTGAGGCCGTTTCCTTCCAGACGGATGTTGACTCCCCGGGCGCATTCGTCCTGCTTGTCCTGAAGCACAACTTCGCCGGCCACAAACCGCTTGGGGATCTTGTAATACTTGATCAGGGGATCGGCCTTGTATTCGGGATGGAAGATTTCGGTTTCGATTTCAGACATCCGCTTTACCAGATCGCTTTCCGGATCATCCAGGTCCCCGAAGAGGAGGGCCCCGGTGGGGCAGGATTCCACACACCGTGGTTGTTTCTCCCCCGCATCCAGCCGGTGGGCGCAGAAGGTGCATTTCTGGGGGACCTCTTTTTCTTCATTCCAGAAGATCACCCGATAGGGGCAGGCATTGACGATCTCCTCCTGACCCTTGGATTTTTCCGGGTCGATGAGGACGATGCCGTCGTCTCTTCGGTAGATCGCGCCGTCTTTGGCCGCATCCATGCAGGGCGCCGATTCGCAGTGCATGCAGGGAATCGGGATATAGGAGAGCTTCGGTTTGGGATAGGCCCCCCGCTCCAGTTCCTTGATCTGCATCCAGAACTGGCCGTTCAGGGGCTGTGCCGCCGAATGGGGCGGGTAGTC
>JAABSQ010000503.1 GCA_011390315.1 Desulfobacteraceae bacterium | reverse complement strand
GGTGAGCGGAAAATGAGGGGTGGCGTAGAGCAGGTCTTCGGAAACCTCCTTGAAGGTGGCGATGGCCGCATCCCAGTTTTCGACCGCCATATAGGCCACGCCCAGGTTGTTCCGGGCCGGGGCGTAATCGGGGTTCAGTTCTACCGCCCGTTTAAAGTGCTGGATGGCGGTTTCGGGCTTTTCCTTGGCCAGATAGGTCAGGCCGAGATCGTTTTGAAGATAGGGATCCTCCGGAATCTGCTTTTCCGCCGTCAGAAACTCCTTGAGTGCGGCGGTGTACCGGCCTTCCTGCATGTAGGCCTCTCCGAGGTTTCGGCTGGCCTCCCCCTGTTTTTTTCGAACCTCCTTGGTGGTTCCCGCACAGGAGAAAAGGCTCCATGCAAGGATGACACAGATGGCTCCGAACAGAAGACGTCCTCTTTTCATCGGATTATTTTCCTTATGGGTTGAAGTATGGATTCATTCTTGACCCAAACACCCCGGCGGGCCCATTGGTCATGCATTTCCGGCCCGGCGAACGGCATCGATGATTCGAACGGTGATTCGGGTGTCTTCCACGTCATGCACCCGAACGATATGGGCGCCCTTGAGAACCGCCGCGGCCACCGTGGCCTGGGTGCCTTTCGCCACAAGGGGGGATTCGGGATCGAGGTCGGTCCGATCTTTCGACTTCAACAGGTTTCGAATGAAGGCCTTTCGGGATGATCCCACCAGAAGCGGAAGATCCAGTTCGGCGAATGCCTCCAACCGGTTCAGCACCTGAAGGTTATGGGCGAAGGTCTTGCCGAAGCCGATTCCCGGATCGACAATGATGTTGGATCGGGATACCCCGGCCGCCTCGGCCCGGCGAACGGCCTCCGCCAGAAAGGACTTGATTTCTCCGATCAGGTCGTCATACCGGGGATTCTTCTGCATCTCCTTGGGGGTTCCCTTCATATGCATCAGAATCAACGGGACGCCGGCGCGCGCGGCCACTTGCGCCAGGAGCGGATCGACGCGAAGGGCCGAGACGTCGTTGATGATTTCGGCGCCGGCCTCCAGGGCCCTTTCGGCGATGCCGGACTTGGTGGTATCGATGGAAATGGGAAGGGAGATCCGGGCGGCGAGCCGTTCGATCACCGGCAATACCCGCCGGGCCTCTTCTTCCTCGGAAACCGGGTCGGAATAGGGGCGGGTCGATTCTCCGCCGATGTCGATCATATCGGCGCCGGCCTCGGCCATCCGTTCGCCCCGGGCGACCGCCGCATCGGGGTCATAAAACCGGCCGCCGTCGGAGAATGAATCGGGGGTGACATTGACGATGCCCATGATCCGGGTTTGAGTTCCGAGTTCAAGCCGGCGGCCGTTCCAAGCGAGGGTGTAGGTCTTCATGTCGGTTTCGATCTATTTGGTTTTCAAATCCTCCTGCTCGATGATATCATCCCCTTCTTCCGGCGGATTGGAGGGGAGCCGAAATCCGGAGGGCCGCATGGAGAGGATCAGTTCATCCAGTTCCTTTCCCAACACCGTCTCTTTTTCCAGGAGCAGTTCAGACAGCTTGTGAAGGACGTCCACATTTTCTTTAAGGACATCTTTGGCTTTTTGGTAGGAGATATTGATGAATTTACTGATTTCCCGGTCGATGACGCGGGCGGTCTCCTCCGAGTAATCCCGGTGTTGGGCGATTTCGCGACCCAGAAAAACCTGCTCTTCGCCCTTGGCGTAAGACAGGGGCCCCAGCTCTTCGCTCATACCCCAGGATCGCACCATGCGCACGGCGATATCGGTAGCCTGTTTGATGTCGTTGGAGGCCCCGGTGCTGACACGCTTGAAGATCAGCTCTTCCGCGGCCCGGCCGCCGTAAGCCACCGCCAGTTCACTCTCCAGCTGATCCTTATATCTGAAGTCCCGCTCTTCGGGCAGAAACCAGGTAACCCCGGCGGCCCGGCCCCGGGGGATGATGGTGATCTTGTTGATGGGATGGGTTTCCGGAAGGAAACGGGCCACCAGCGCATGGCCGCCCTCATGATAGGCGGTGGTCTTGCGGTCTTCTTCCTTGATTACCTTGGACTTTCGTTCCAGGCCCATGTAGACTTTGTCTTTGGCCTCTTCGAAGTCGGCCATTTCGATATGTTCCTTGCTCTGTTTGGCCGCGAACAAGGCCGCCTCGTTGACCAGGTTTTCGAGATCCGCTCCGGAAAAACCGGGGGTTCCCTTGGCCAGGGTGACCGGGTCCACATCCGGCCCCACGGGGGTCTTTTTCATGTGCACCCGCAGGATCTTTTCGCGGCCCAACACGTCCGGCAGGGATACCACCACCTGGCGGTCGAACCGTCCGGGCCGCATCAGGGCCGGATCGAGGACATCGGGCCGGTTGGTGGCCGAGACCAGAATGACCCCTTCATTGGATTCGAACCCGTCCATCTCCACCAGAAGCTGGTTCAAGGTTTGTTCCCGTTCGTCATGCCCGCCGCCGAGCCCGGCGCCTCGATGGCGGCCCACGGCATCGATTTCATCGATAAAAATGATGCAGGGGGCGTTTTTCTTGCCTTGCAAAAACAGGTCCCGCACCCGGGAGGCGCCGACCCCCACGAACATTTCCACGAAGTCGGAACCGCTGATGCTGAAAAAAGGCACCCCGGCCTCGCCGGCGATAGCCCGGCCCAGCAGGGTTTTGCCGGTGCCCGGAGGCCCCATC
>JAABSQ010000514.1 GCA_011390315.1 Desulfobacteraceae bacterium | reverse complement strand
GAAGCGCTCGGGTATCCGGAAAATCATAAAACAGCGGGCGCAGGATGGCCTCTCCGGTTTCCTCCTGATCCACAAACAGGTTGTAGATATAGGGCATCAGCCGGTACCGAAGCCGGACAAAATGACGAATGATCTTGAGGGCCTCGGCGGAATAGGCCCAGGGCTCCTGGGGGCGGCTGCCCCGCATGGTGTGGTTGCGAAAAAAAGGAAAAAGAAAAGCCGCCTTGACCCAATCGACGATGAGCGGCTCTTCGCAATGTCCCCCGAATCCGCCCACGTCGGGACCGTTGAAGGGGATGCCGGAAAGGGCCAGATGGATCGATTTCCCGATGGACCGATGAAGGTGGTGGTAATTGGAAAAATTATCCCCGGTCCAGTGGGCCGCATACTTCTGGGACCCGGTGGACCCGGAGCGGGAGAGCAAAAACGGCCGTTGACCGGGGCGGGATTCGGTGAGTCCTTTCCGCGTGGCCTTGGCCATCAGCAGGGCATACTGGTTGTGATAGGCGGCGTGCTCGGTGCGGCCTTCTTCGAACCGCATGGCGGTCGGGTCCACCGGTCCGGTGGACGGGTCGTTCATATCCAGCCAGGCCCCTTCGAAGCCGGTGTCGAAAAAATCCCGGGCATACCGGGCCCACCAGTCCCGGGCTTCGGGCAGGGAAAAGTCGGGAAAGACGGTGAAACCGGGCCAGACCATCCCCACAAACGGGACGCCGGCCTCGGTGAGACAAAACAGATTCCTCAAGCGGCCGCTCCCGTAGACGCCGTAGCCGTCTTCGCGTTTTACGCCGGGGTCGAGAATCGGCACCACCCGAAAGCCGCGCTTTTTAAGGTCGGTAACGGTTTGAGCGGGGCGCGGCAGTTGGTCTCTATTGAAGGTGAAGACGCGAAACCCCTCCATGTAGTCGATGTCGAGCCAGAGCCCGTCGCACGGGAACTCATATGCCTCAAACCGGTCGGCCAGTTCGGTGAGGTCCGCCTCTCCCGCATATCCCCAGCGGCTCTGGTGATACCCCAGGGCCCACAGCGGCGGCAGCGGAGCGGCGCCGGTCAGCATCTGAAATTTTCGGGTAAGTTCCGCCAGAGAGGGACCGTACATGCAGTAAAGCGACGGAATACCCCCTTCCGCGCCGATCACGATCGCCGGCGGAGAATCGAGGGATATTTTCAGCTGCTCGGCCACCTGCGCCTCCTGAGAGATGGAGATCACCCCCGGATAGGGGTTGTCGGACAACAGGCCGATGAAGGTATTTCCCCGCTTGATGATGAGGTAGGGAACGGCGATGTAATCGGGGTCGTACTCCCCGGTTTTGACCTGTTCCATGGGGTGGACGGCCCAGACATCCACATTCCAGAAAGCATAGGCTCGGCCGGACCTTTCAAAAGGGGCCTGTTTCTCCCCGAGTCCGTAAAACTGCATCTCGGGGTCCCGCTTGAACTGAAACAGCCATTGGGACCCGCAGACGCCGAACCAGCGATTGGGAATCCCTTCCAGCAGAACATCACCCGTCTCGGATTTCAACCGCATGCCGGCGTCCGGGGTCACTTCCAATGTCGACAGGTTCCGCTTCACGCCGGAACCGCTGTAGGGCATGATCGGCTTTTCGACCCGCACATCCGGCGGCCGGCGGATCGGGTCTTCGACGGCTATGTGATGAATATCCCCGGTTGCCGAAGCGATTCGGGCTTCAACCGGGCGGCCGTCCACGGTCAACATCTGATTTTGAAAGCGATCGGCGAAGGCGAAGTTATACGGATGAAAATACTTGGTGAGGAGATACACAGGTATCCTCCGGTGCAAAAATAGGATTTTCTCGTTATTTTTCTTAAAATAAAGATCGGATACAATCAATATACTGAATACCCTGTATTGAAATTTGGAGCAACCCGAATAGAATAATGGTGTTTCGTTTCATAGAGATTTCGTTTTCATCTGGATTCGGCACGATTTACCTGATATCGAAACGGTAGCCCGGTTCTTGGGCACGAATTACTTTCACCCTGAAAACAGCACAGGCATCTAGTTATGAAAGATATAAGGCAAAGAGTTATTATCGACAAGGTGAGACCCGAGATCGACGGCGGCCGGTTTCCCGCCAAGCGGGCGGTCAGCGAACTGATTCGCATCGAGGCCGACATCATCGCCGACGGCCATGACAAACTGGCCGCATCTTTGTTGTACCGTAAAGCCGAAGACGGGGTCTGGCGCACCCTGCCCATGGAGCTTCAGGTCAACGACCTCTGGTGGGCCGCGTTCAAACCCGACTCCCTCGGCATCTACGAATATACGGTCCAGGCCTGGATCGATCGGTTTCGCACCTGGCACAACCGGGTGGTGAAAAAATACGCCGACGGCCAGGATGTGTCGGTGGAACTGATCGAAGGGGCGGCCATCCTCCTCAAATCGGCCGAACTGGCCGACGGCGGAGATGCCGAGCGGCTGAAACAGAAGGCGGCGGCCCTGAAGGCCGAAGACACACCGGTGGACGATCGGGTTCAGCTCGCATTGGACCCGGAACTCGCCCATCTGATGATCCGCTATCCCGACCGGACCTACATGACCGAATACGGAAAAATTCTGGAGATCCGAATCGAAACCGCCAAGGCCCTGTTCAGCACCTGGTATGAAATGTTCCCGCGCTCCTGCGCCGATGATGATCCGGGCCGCCACGGCACCTTCGACGACTGCATCAGGCGGCTCCCCTACATCGCTCAGATGGGCTTCGACGTGCTTTACCTGCCGCCCGTTCACCCCATCGGCCGGACCCACCGCAAGGGAAAGAACAATGCCACCACCCCGGAGCCGGGAGACCCGGGCAGCCCCTGGGCCATCGGGGCCGAAGAAGGCGGCCACAAATCGATCCATCCCGAATTGGGCTCCCTGGAGGATTTTCACCGGCTGGTGGCCGAGGCCAAGAAGCTGGGCATCGACGTGGCCCTGGATATCGCATTTCAGTGCAGCCCCGATCATCCCTATGTAAAGGAACACCCGGAGTGGTTCAAATGGCGGCCCGACGGGACGGTCCAATACGCCGAAAATCCGCCCAAAAAATACCAGGACATCTATCCCTTCGAATTCGAATCCAAGTTCACGGAGGGCCTTCGGGAGGAGCTTCTGAGCGTATTCCAGTACTGGATCGACCAAGGCATTCGGATCTTTCGGGTGGACAATCCGCATACCAAACCGCTTCGGTTCTGGGAATGGGTGATCGGCAAAATCAAGCAGGACCACCCCGACATCATCTTTCTGGCGGAGGCCTTCACCAAACCCAAGACCATGTACCGGCTGGCCAAATCCGGATATACCCACTCCTACACCTATTTCACCTGGCGGAATATGAAATGGGAAATCGAACAGTATTTCGAGGAACTGACCCAGACCGAAGCAGCCGACTTTTTCTGGCCCAACCTCTGGCCCAATACCCCGGACATTCTGCCCGAGTTTCTCCAGATCGGGGGCCGGCCGGCCTTTGTGCTGCGCCTGATGCTGGCCGCCACCTTGTCTTCCAATTACGGGATCTACGGGCCGGCCTTTGAACTCGGGGTCAATGAAGCCAAAGAGGCCTTCAGCGAAGAATACCTCAACTCCGAAAAGTATGAGATTCATCACTGGAATCTCAACCAGCCTCACAGCCTGAAACCGATCCTCACCCGGGTCAACCGCATCCGCCGGGAAAATCCGGCCTTGCAGCAGACCCGCAACCTGATGTTTCATCCGGTGGACCGGGAAGAGATTATCTGCTACAGTAAATGGACGGATGACTACAGCAACATCATCCTGGTTGCGGCCAATCTGGACCCGCACCACACCCATTCCACCTGGCTGTACCTGCCTTTTGAGGAGATGGGGGTCCAGACGGAGCAGACCTTTCAGATGCACGAACTGGTCAGCAATGCCCGCTATATGTGGCATGCGGGCTCCAACTACCTGGAACTCGACCCGCACTCACTTCCGGTACAGATTTTCCGCTTGCGTCGGCGGGTGCGCTCCGAAAACGATTTCGATTACTTCATGTAGAGGCGATTCTCATGCGAAAGGATACCGGCCAATCTTCAGCTCGAAAACGATCCGTGCAACCGAAACCCGCTCCGCATTCCGACCCCTTCTGGTACAAGGATGCGGTGATTTACCAGCTTCACATCAAGACCTTCAACGACAGTAACGGCGACGGAATCGGCGATTTCAAGGGCCTCAAGGAAAAGTTGGGATATTTGCAGGAACTCGGGGTCAACACCCTCTGGCTGCTGCCTTTTTACCCGTCGCCGTTGCGCGATGACGGGTACGACATCGCCGATTTCAAGGGCATCAATCCCAGCTACGGCACTCTTGCCGATTTCAAAGGGGTCCTGAGAGAGGCCCATAATCGCAATATGCGGGTCATCACAGAACTGGTCATCAACCACACCTCGGATCAGCATCCCTGGTTTCAGCGGGCCCGCCGGGCCAAGCCGGGCAGCGCTTACAGGGATTTTTACGTCTGGAGCGACACCCATAACAAATATACCGATGCCCGCATAATTTTCCAGGATTTCGAAACCAGCAACTGGACCTGGGACCCGGTGGCCAATGCCTATTACTGGCACCGCTTCTATTCCCACCAGCCGGACCTCAACTATGACAACCCCCGGGTTCACGAAGCGATCTTCAAGGCCCTCGATTTCTGGATGGATATGGGGGTCGACGGGATGCGCCTGGACGCCATTCCCTACCTGTATCAGCGGGAAGGGACCAACTGCGAAAACCTTCCCGAGACCCATGCCTTTCTGAAGAAACTCCGGGCCCGGATGGATGAAAAATATGAAGGCCGAATGTTTCTGGCGGAAGCCAACCAATGGCCCGAGGATGCGGTGGAATATTTCGGGGACGGCGACGAATGCCATATGTCCTTCCATTTTCCGCTCATGCCCCGGCTCTACATGGCCCTGCACATGGAAAACCGGTTTCCGGTCACCGACATTCTCCGCCAGACCCCGGAAATTCCCGAGGCCTGCCAGTGGGCCATTTTTTTGCGCAACCACGATGAACTGACCCTGGAAATGGTCACCGACGAGGAACGGGATTATATGTACCGGGCCTATGCCCATGATCCGCGAATGCGGGTGAACCTCGGCATTCGACGCCGACTGGCGCCGCTGGTCGGCAACCACCGCCGCCGGATCGAGTTGATGAACGCCTTGCTCCTCTCTTTGCCGGGGACCCCGATCATCTATTACGGCGATGAAATCGGCATGGGCGACAACATCTATCTCGGAGACCGGGACGGGGTGCGCACCCCCATGCAGTGGAGTCCGGACCGAAACGCCGGTTTTTCCCGGGCCAACCCCCAGAAACTCTACCTGCCGGTGATCATCGATCCCGAGTACCATTTTGAAGTGGTCAATGTGGAATCCCAGAAAAAGAACCGCCATTCCCTGTTCTGGTGGATGCGGCGGATGCTCAACCTTCGCAGCCGCATACCCGCCTTCAGCCGGGGAAGCCTGACTTTTCTGGAACCGGAAAATACCAAAATCCTCGCCTTCATTCGGCAATACGATCAGCAGTGCATCCTGGTGCTGGTCAACCTCTCCCGATTCGTGCAGTTTGTCGAACTGGACCTGACCGAATTCGAAGGAAAAGTCCCCGTGGAAATCTTCGGGAACACTCCCTTTCCGAAAATCACCGATGAATACTATTTTCTCACCCTCAGCCCCCACTCCTTTTACTGGTTCAACCTGGAACCCGAGGAGGTTGTGGAAAAACCGTATGAAATCGGAACAGAGCCGGAAAAACTGCCGGTATTCGAGGTTCAGGACGGATGGGAGGAGATCTTCGCGGGGGGTGTTCCGGCGAAACTCGAAAAACAGATCCCGCCCTATATTCGGGGCCAGCGCTGGTTCGGCGCCAAGGGCCGGCGGATCAAGAACTCAGGCGTTCGAGAACTGCTGCCGGTTCGAGACAACATCCTGACCGGGGTGATTGTTTTTATCGATCTTCAATATGCGGACGGCGCCGGGGAATCCTACATCCTGCCGGTGACCTATCTCTCGGCGGAAGAGGCGGAAGAGATCATCGAAGAACACCCTCGGGCGGCTATGGCCCGGGTGCGAATCCGATCCTCCGAGGAAGAGGGATTTCTGATGGACGGCCTGGTGCGACATGATTTTTGCACCGCCCTGCTGAAATTGATGGTCAACCGGCAGGGGATCAAAGGAAAAGCGGGACGCCTGACCGCCACCCCGGCGGGCGGCATGAAAAACCGCTACGACCCGAAGGAGATGCCGTACGAGACAAACGTGATGAAGGCGGAACAGAGCAATACCTCCATCGTCTACGGCGATGCCTTCATTATGAAGCTCTTTCGGCGGCTTCAGGAGGGAACCAATCCGGACCTTGAAATCGGCCGCTTTCTGACCCGCAAGGGATTCGCCAACCTGCCGCCGGTGGCCGGTTATATGGAATACACACGCAGCGGAGAGGAGCCGAACACCCTGGCCATTCTTCAGGCCTTTGTCCCCAATCAGGGGGATGCCTGGAAATACACCCTGAACAGCCTCTACCGGTATTTCGATCGGGTCCTGGAGAGCCCGGATCTTTCCCCGCCCAAGCGGCCCAAGGGCGCCATGCTGGAGTTGACCGGGGCGACCATTCCCGAAGAGACCGCCGATCGCATCGGTTTTTACCTGGAATCGTCCCGGCTGCTGGCGGACCGCACCGCCGAAATGCATCGGGCCCTGGCCTCGGAAAGTGTGGACCCCCTGTTTGCGCCGGAATCTTTTTCCAAGCTCTACCAGCGCTCCCTGTTTCAGTCCATGAGTTCCTTAGCCGGGCATGTGCTGGCCCAGTTCAAAAAACAGCTGAAACGAATGCCCGAGCATGTTCAGGAAACCGGAAAACGGGTCCTGGCCCGTCAGGAAGACATCATGGCCTGCTTTCGGCTGCTGACCGATCACAAGCTCACCGCCAAGCGGCTCCGATGCCACGGCGATTACCATCTGGGCCAGGTTCTCTACACCGGCAAGGATTTCGTGATCATCGATTTCGAAGGAGAGCCGGCCCGGCCGGTGAGCGAACGCCGCATCAAACGCTCTCCCCTGAGGGACGTGGCCGGCATGCTTCGTTCCTTTCATTATGCGGTCTACAGCGCCCTCTTCGACGAAGAAGAGCGCGGCTCTTTTCAAGCGGACCGGCGAGACCAGATGGAAGCATGGGCAGAAGACTGGCGCCTCTGGGTCTGTGCGGAATACCTGCGCACCTATCTGGGCCGCACCGAAGACGCCGGGTTTCTGCCCGACAGCCCCGAAGAGATTCAGGTGCTTCTGGATGCCTATTTAATGGAAAAAGCGGTCTACGAACTCGGCTACGAAATGAACAACCGGCCCGACTGGGTCCGCATCCCGCTTCAGGGGATCGAACAGCTGCTGACTGCCGAATAGGTCCGCGACAGAGATCCAAATGATGACAAGCTCTTCCCGCCCCCGCCCGGCGGGAATCCAATACGGAGGAAATTATGCAGGAGCACGACCAGACCACGGCATCGCCGTCCGAAAAGGTTCAATACGATTTCAGTCTTTTGAGCCGAGACGATATCTACCTGTTCAACGAAGGCAGCCATTTCCGGATCTATGAAAAGCTGGGGGCCCACCCGGCAGAACACGACGGCCGAACCGGCATCTATTTCGCCGTATGGGCGCCCAACGCCGAACACGTCGGCGTCATGGGCTCCTTCAACGACTGGGACAAAGACCGCCATCCCCTTGGGCCCTTTGAAAACTCCGGCATCTGGCACGGGTTCATTCCGGGCCTCGAATCCGGCGTCGCCTACAAATACCATGTCCGTTCCCGTCATCAGGGCTACCGGGCCGATAAAACCGACCCGTTCGCCTTTTTTACGGAGCTCTCCCCTCAGACCGCATCCGTAGCATGGGACCTCCAATATGAGTGGCAGGACGGGGAATGGATGGACAACCGCAAGGGTCCCAATAACCTGAACGCCCCCGTTTCCATTTACGAAATGCACCTCGGCTCCTGGATGCATGTGCCCGAGGAAGGCGACCGGCCCCTGACCTATCGGGAGATGGCCCCCAGGCTGGTGGACTACCTTCACAAGATGGGGTTCACCCATGTGGAGTTCCTGCCGGTGATGGAGCACCCTTTCTACGGAAGCTGGGGATACCAGAGCCTCGGTTTTTTCGCGCCCACCAGCCGGTTCGGCAACCCCCAGGACCTGATGTATCTGATCGACCAGCTGCACCAAAACGGCATCGGGGTGATTCTGGACTGGGTCCCCTCCCATTTTCCCACCGACGAACACGGACTCAGCTATTTCGACGGCACCCATCTGTTCGAGCATGAAGACCCCCGAAAAGGGTTTCATCCGGACTGGGGCAGCTATATTTTCAATTACGGACGCAACGAGGTGATGAGCTTTCTGGTCAGCAGCGCCCTGTTCTGGCTCGACAAATACCACATCGACGGGTTTCGGGTGGATGCGGTGGCATCCATGCTATACCTTGATTATTCCCGAAAACAGGGGGAGTGGATTCCCAACCAGTACGGCGGAAAAGAAAACCTGGAAGCCATCGCCTTTCTGCGGCGGTTCAATGAAGAGGTCCACATCAACTATCCCGACGCCCTCACCATTGCGGAAGAATCCACCGCCTGGCCCCAGGTCTCCCGGCCGGTCTATGTCGGCGGGCTCGGGTTCGACATGAAGTGGGACATGGGATGGATGCACGACACCCTGGCCTTCATGTCCCAGGAACCGATCCACCGCAGCTATCATCACAACAAGCTGACTTTTCGGATGCTCTACGCCTTTCATGAAAATTACGTCCTGCCTCTGTCCCACGACGAAGTGGTTCACGGAAAGGGGTCCCTGCTGGGGAAAATGCCCGGGGATGAATGGCAGAAATTCGCCAACCTGCGGCTGCTCTTCGGGTACATGTTCGCCCAGCCGGCCAAAAAGCTGATCTTCATGGGCGGTGAGATCGGCCAGTGGCGGGAATGGGCCCACGACCACAGCCTCGACTGGCATCTTTTGGAAAACCCCCTCAACAAAGGGCTTCAGCGGTGGCTGGAAGACCTCAATCAGTTTTACCGCCGGAACACGGCCATGCACGAGAAGGATTTTTCCTACGAAGGGTTCGGGTGGATCGACTGCAACGACGTCCATCAGTCCACCCTCAGCCTGATCCGGCACGCAAGCTCTCCGGAAGACGACATCATCGTGGTCTGCAACTTCACCCCGGTGCCCCGCCACAACTACCGGGTCGGCGTCGCCCTCGAAGGCACCTGGAAGGAATGCCTCAACAGCGACGCCCGGGATTACGGCGGCAGCAACCAGGGAAACCTGGGCAGCCTGGAAGCGGTACCCGTACCGGCCCACGGACATCCCTTCTCTCTAACCCTGGTGTTGCCTCCGCTGGGGATTGTCTTTTTCAGGAAGGAAGATTGAGGCGTTATACAAATAATCTCGGGCGACGGAAACCCAAACCCTTCGTACGGGCCTCGGTTATTTGGTCATTCCGACCGCCTTTTTGGCGTCCTTGATGAGGAGCATTAACTTCAATGCATCAGCGGGCGATGGTTCGAAGCCGAATTTTTCATAAAAATAACGGGCATTTTCATCCTTGGCATGTACAAAAAGGGCTCGAATGCCGGCGATATCGGCGGCATTCAAGGTCCTCAAAACTGCATCCCGCAAGAGGCCTCTTCCGATTTTACGGCCATGGTATCTCTTGTCGACCGCAAGTCGAGCCAAAATCATTACTGGAACCGGATGCCGGGCGAGCCCCTTCCGAATACGCCGGGTTGCCGTATTATATTCGACCGCACCGACAGCTAGGGTGTAAAAACCGACAACCCGATGGTCGACCGTTGTGACGTATGTATTGGCGGCATGGGCCTGCTGATTGGCCATAGCATACCGCCGCAACCATTTATCCAATATTGCCTGACCACAATCGAATTCCTCCAGAAAATGGAATTTTTCCAGTTTGACCGGAGAGGACGGATTCACTCCCATGGCGGGACTTCATCCATCAAACGCCGAAGACCCGGCCTGACATCCGCCGGACGATCCAGAACTTCTTGAAAATGGTTCCATTCCGCTTCACTTAGAAAGAAAAGCCGCTGATCCATCAAGATATTTTCCGCAGCTGCACAAGCACTCTCCAGAACAAATTCGGTCACACTTTTCTGGCTTACGTCGGCCGCCCGTCGGATCAACAATTGCTGCTGCTCGGTTGTCCGAAAACCGATGCGTGCCTTGCGCTGGTTAGTTTTTTGAGCGATATCTGTCATATAGTCCCCCTTCGCACGGAAAAATCCAGTTTATGGAATCCCCAATTCGCATTAGGCTCCAGGAAGCACGAAGAAGCGCGTTCCATCCGCCATATTGTTAGTACAAAATACTAACAAACAACCACCCTGTCAAACCAAAGTGAAAACCCGCAAGGATTTTCCTCTCCATTTTTCCCATGAATTGAACTTGACACTTCACAGATCATTCCCTATTTTTCGAGCTTTCGAACCATTGGCCACTAAGCCCTTTAACGATCGCCTGAAAACAGACCGATCGCATCCACGAATGAAGAAACAGGGAATTTGCAAAGATGAAGATCTTGCTGTTGACCAATGAATATCCTCCGCATATCTACGGCGGCGCCGGCGTCCATGTGGAACATCTGAGCCGGGAGTTGGCCGAAATCGATCAGAATCAGCTGCAGGTGCTGAGCTTCGGCGACCAGAAAATCCATGATCCGGCCATGTCCATTTCCGGCATCGCCCCCTCCATGGAGCTTTCATCCAACGGGTTGAAACGCGGCAAACTGCTGGACACCCTGTACCGCAACATCGTCATGACCGGAAAAGTGGAATCGGCCGATGTCATTCACTGTCACACATGGTATTCGCATTTGGCCGGTTGCCTGCTCAAGCAGGTTCTCGGCATCCCCCTGGTGGTCACCACCCATTCCCTGGAACCCCACCGCCCCTGGAAAAAGGAGCAGCTGGGAGACAGCTACAACGCCTCCTGCTGGCTGGAAAAAACCGCGCTGACCAACGCCGACGGCATTATCGCCGTGTCCAAGGCCATGAAAAAAGATACCCAAGATCTTTTCGGGGTCGCCCCCGATCGGGTGGAGGTCATCTACAACGGCATCGACGCGGACCGGTTTAAAAAAATCGAGGATGCCGACACCTTGAAACGGTACGGCGTTGATCCGGAAAAGCCTTATGTCCTGTTCGTGGGCCGAATCACCCGCCAGAAAGGCATTCTTCACCTGGTCAACGCCCTGCCCTATCTGGAGGAAGGCATTCAGGTGGTGCTCTGCGCCGGCGCCCCGGATACCCCCGAAATCGGCCGGGAAATGAAACAGGCCGTGGAGGCGGCCCGGTCGAAGACCAAAAACGACATCCTCTGGATCGAGGAAATGGTGCCCGTCCCGCAGCTGATCGCCCTCTACAGCCATGCCGCCCTTTTTGTCTGCCCCTCGGTTTACGAACCCTTCGGCATCATCAATCTCGAGGCCATGGCCTGCCACACCCCGGTGGTGGCCGCCGCCGTCGGCGGCATCCCCGAAGTGGTGGTCCACGGCGAAACCGGTCTTCAGGTCCCCTTCCAGCCGACCGGCAACGGCAGCTCCGAACCCCAACACCCCGACACCTACTCCCGGGATCTCGCCGCCGCGATCAACACCCTGATGGCGTCACCCGACCAGCGAACCCAAATGGGAGAGGCCTCCCGCCGCCGGGTCGAAGCCCTGTTCAGCTGGAAGAGCATCGCCGAGCAGACCCAGGCGTATTATCGGAAACTGGTCTCGCTATCATGATCCTCCGGGCAGAAGTCGATACGTCAAAAAAAATACCCGGGCCGAGGCCCGGGTATTTTCGAAGAAAGTTCAGAGACGGAAAGGCGTCGAAAGTCCGAAAGTCTTCCCGGTAATGCGGTTTAATACATATCGTCATCCATATCCGGCATGGTGTGCCCGCCTTTTTTCTTTGCCGGTTTCTCCGTGATCATGGCCTCGGTGGTCAGCATCAGCGCGACCACGGAGGCGGCGTTTTGAAGGGCGAACCGAACCACCTTGGTCGGGTCGAGGACCCCGGCGGCCATGAGATTCTCGAATTCGCCGGAGGCGGCGTTATAGCCGAAATCATCCTTGCCTTCCAGCACCTTGTTGAGAACCACGGAACCGTCCAGACCGGCGTTCTTGACGATCTGACGCAGCGGCGCGGTAATCGCCCGCTTAAGAATGGCAAGGCCGGCTTTTTCCTCATCTGTGACCTCGACTTTTTCCAGGGCTTCCAGGCACCGGACCAGAGCGATGCCGCCGCCCGGAACGATCCCCTCTTCGACAGCTGCGCGGGTGGCGTTGAGGGCGTTTTCCACCCGGGTCTTTTTCTCCTTCATTTCGGTCTCGGTGGCCGCCCCCATGTTGATGACCGCCACGCCGCCGGTCAGTTTGGCCAGCCGCTCCTGGAGTTTTTCCCGGTCGTAGTCGGAGGTGGTCTCGTCGATCTGGGCCCGAATCTGCCGCATCCGGCCGTCGATGGCGTCCCGTGTGCCGGCGCCGTCCACGATGGTGGTGGTGTCCTTATCCACCTTGACGGTTTTGCAGGCGCCGAGGTCCTGAAGGGTGATGCCTTCCAGCTTGACCCCGAGTTCCTCGGAAATCACCTGGCCCCCGGTCAGGATGGCGATGTCCTGAAGCATGGCCTTGCGCCGGTCCCCGAAACCGGGAGCCTTGACCGCCGCCACCTGCAGGGTGCCCCGCAGTTTGTTGACGATCAGGGTCGCCAATGCCTCGCCGTCCACATCCTCGGCGATAATCAGCAGGGGTTTGCCGGAGCGGGCCACCGCTTCAAGAATCTTGACCAGGTCTTTCATGCTGGAGATTTTCTTTTCATGGATCAGGATGTAGGGCTCTTCCAGCTCGACCACCATCTTTTCAGGCTCGGTGACGAAATAAGCGGAAAGGTATCCCCGGTCGAACTGCATACCTTCGACCAGGTCCAGGGTGGTCTCCATGCTCTTGGCTTCTTCGACGGTGATGACCCCTTCCTTGCCCACCTTTTCCATGGCCTCGGAGATCAACCGGCCCACCTGCTGGTCGTTGTTGGCCGAGATGGCGGCCACCTGAGAAATGGCCTTCTGCCCCTCCACTTCCTTGGAAATCCCTTTGAGGGCCTCCACCACGGCGGCCACCCCCTTGTCGATTCCCCGTTTCAGGGACATGGGATTGTGACCGGCGGCCACCAGCTTCTGCCCCTCGCCGTAGATGGCCTGGGCCAGCACGGTGGCGGTGGTGGTGCCGTCGCCGGCGGTGTCGCTGGTTTTCTTGGCCACCTCTTTGACCATCTGGGCGCCCATGTTCTCGAACCTGTCGGAAAGTTCCATCTCTTTGGCCACACTCACCCCGTCCTTGGTGACGGTGGGGGAGCCGAAGGACTTATCCAGAACCACATTGCGGCCTCTGGGCCCTAAAGTCACCTTGACCGCATCGGCCAGGGTGTTGACCCCGTTCAGCATATGCTCCCGGGCTTTGGTACTGTACGCGATCATTTTTGCAGGCATTGTCTCTATACCTCCGTGTTAGTCAAGTATGGCCAAAATGTCATCTTCTTTCATAAAAAGATGCTCTACGCCGTCTATCTTAATGTCGGTACCGGCATATCTCGAAAAGAGCACGCGGTCGCCGGCCTTCACCTCCAGCGGGGTCCGTTTGCCGTCGTCCCCCACTCTTCCGGAGCCCACAGCCACCACCTTGCCCTGCTGAGGCTTTTCTTTGGCGGTATCGGGGATGATCAGGCCGCCCGCCGTTTTCTCTTCCGCTTCCACCCGCAACACCAGCACTCTGTCGTTCAACGGTCTTACGTTCATGTCTTGTGTTCCTCCTTGATGATAAAACCGGAACCGTTTTCATTTGCGGTTCCCCACCGTTTTCCGGTCGAACCTTTTCCGTCGGGATCGGACGTACCGATCTCCCGGAGCCGGTTCTAAACGGAATACCACTTTGTTCAATTAAAAAGCGGCGCACGGAATTGCGCGCCTAAAGAAACGAAATGAATATGAATATGATTCGTGTGGAGAAAGTAAATCCGAAAAGAATTTTGTCAATACGGCCCGTCATTTTTATCCGGCCTTTTTGCCGGTCATGGATTCGATGTCGATTCGAATCATGGTAGTAGCGGAAAGGGCGGCATCTGAATAGGTGAATTTTCCGAATTCATGCCGGGAAGCATAGTGGGCCATGATAATGTCCAGGGCCCGTCGCTTATCCTCGGGATCTTCCAAAAACACCGCCCGGCCGAACCCGATGACGCTTCGAAAACCCATTCCCCATTTGCAGGCGGTTTCGCCGGGTTTGACCACCGTATCCACATCCATTTCAAAACAGACCGCAGCGTTTTTGGTCAGGATCTCGATTTTTTTTCCCCTCTCCGACGAGTGGAGATACAGGGCATTGCCGGAAAACCCGAAACACAGCGGCACCAGATAGGGCATGCCGTCGTCGACCATGGCCAATCGGCAGACCTCGGCCTGTTCCATGATATCGGCGATCTCCTCGGGATCGGTGATCTCTTTATCTTTTCGAATCATCTCAAGCCTCCAAGCCGGCGGCATCCAGGGGATCGATCACGCCTTCCAGATGGCGGGACATAAACGTGGGCAGCATAAAGGAAGCCCGGTGGACCCCGGGGTTATAATAGCGGGTCTCGATGCCGGACCGTGCCGGCCGGTCGGGGTCGAAATCTTTCAGAGGGCAGCGCTTTCCGGAAGCGAACCCGAAGCTCCAGAGCCCGCCCGGATAGGTGAGATTCGAAAAGAGGTAGATGTGGAGTTTCTCGAAAAAGGGGCGCTGATTCAACAGCATGGGGCGCTGAATCTCTTGATTGTAAAAGGGGGACTCAGCCTGGGAGATCAGGATGCCTTCCTCCGTCAGAAGGCGGGAGACCCCGCTGTAGAATTCTTTGTTGAAGAGCGGTGCGGCCGGGCCGATCGGGTCGGTGGAATCCACCAGGATGACGTCAAAGCCTTCTTCGGTTTCGGCTACAAATTTGATTCCGTCTTCGATGCGCAGCTCCAGTCGCGGATCATCCAGAGCGCAGCTCACCTCGGGCATATACTTCCGGCAGGCATTGACCACCATCTCATCGATCTCCACCATCACCACCCGCTCAACCCCGGGGTGGCGCAGCACCTCCCGAACGGTGCCGCCGTCCCCGCCGCCGATGACCAGCACCCGCCGCGGATTCGGATGAACAAACAGCGGCACATGGGCGATCATTTCATGGTAGATGAATTCGTCCCGTTCGGAGAGCATGACCAGACCGTCGTTCAGGAGCATAACCCCGTGATCCCGGGTTTGGACCACATCCACCTGCTGAAACCGGCTTCTACCGGAAAACAGGGTTTTTTCGACTTTAAATCCCAACCGCATCGAATTTTGATGGGTTTCGGTCACCCAGAGGGACAGTGCGTCGCCGGTTTCCATTCAGTATTTCTCCCCGGGCATGGGTTCATAATTCAAAAAGCTGACGCTGTACCCGCAGTCGAATTCATACAGGCTCTTGTCGGTCATCTGATAGCCGGAGACCGTTCTCACGAATGTGTCGTGAGCGGTCAGGCATTTTTCATCCATGCTGGTGGTCAGGACCACGGAAAACCGACCGGGGCGGAAAATGGAGATGACCCGCCCAAGGGTATCGGAATAATCGGGTTCGAAAATATTGGTTTCGAAACTCACATAGGAGCTCTGATCCTGGGGCGTCACATGGATGGTGTAGTAATCCGCCCCATGGACGCCGTTCACGGAATAGCCGCAGGGGGTAAAGAGGAATCCGTCCGTCAACATAGGCCGGGGATAGAGGCTGTCCAGACCGGTGCGCTGTTCCACCTGTTCGGCGGTGATCAGGTCTTCATTGCAAAACGGCGCCAGCGCCCGGGCGTCGAGGTCATGCATCAGAATCTGCAAGGTGGCGTCTCCGGAGGGGGCCTCCCCCCCGTGGGAGGAGTAGAAGACATTCACATGATCGCGATTGGCCGGCCCCAGTTTGTAGAATTTGCCGGGAAAATACCGGGTCACCGTTTGGACGTCCAACTCAAACCGGGACGGCTGCTCCTGGGGGAACATGAAGTTCTTCTGTTCATAAAATACGAAGGCCACCTGGTCGGAGCCCACGATCTCGAGAATCTTCGGCAGCGCCTCCACCAGAACCGTTTTTCCGCAGGTGATCATCAAAACCCGATCATCCCACACAAACAGGCTCGACTCCGACAGCAGATAGGCATCCACCGCCTCGGTGGAGACCTGACTGAGAATGGCGGCCCGACTGGCTTCCACCACCCGCCGCCAGCGTCCGTCTTCATTGGATCGAAGCCCCGGTTGAGGCGAAGTCAGGATAATTTCGAGTTTCTTTTCAGGTCCTTCAAACGGGTTGGCAATCACTTCCAACAGAAAAATCCCCTTCTATCACCGATTGTCGTAATAGGTTTTCAGGCGGTCATAGGCCGCATTGTAAATCTGCATGATCTCCTTGGATGCCTTCAGTTTTTCGGGATCATTGATGAATTTATCCGAATGATACTTCTTGATCTCCCGATTCCGAGCGGACCGAACCTCTTGAAAAGACGAGGGCGGCGTCAACTGAAACACCGCCAAATCGTCCCGGACCTGCTGAGGAATCCGGAAATCTCCGCGGGCATACGAGTGCCCCTGAAAACCGCCTTCATTATCATCTCCCATGGAAAAACGGTCGTCTCCATCATAATCGGGATCTTCTCCGGAGACGAATTTTCCGAATCCATCATCATCACTGCGGGGCAGTCTCGACCGGGCGATGCGATACAGCCGACCCAGAATATCCAACATCTACGGCTCTCCTTTTTGCATCTTCGTTTTTTATAACCTCTAATAGTAGGACATTCCATGGCGGATGTCCACCTTCATTTCAAACCCTTTTCGCTTTACAGCCCGTAAAGAAAGCCGACAGCACGGCGAGACGTTTCCTCAATCGGGGAGCGGCGGTTTCCAAGTATATCTCGATCAATATTAAGGGATTGGAAAATACGGCAGCAGATTATTCCTCTGGCACTCCGGTTGCAAATCCATGAACGGGGATTCGCGGGCCCGTCTTTTCCGAAATCCCTCAATTACACCCAAACTCAGCGGCCGGTGGTCCTCATTCAGCGGGGGGGCGCCGGATCGTCCAAAACAGGAGGTCAAGCAATGAAAAAATCGATTGTTTTTCGAATGATGATCACCGTAATTCTGATCTGGTCTCTGGCGCCGGCGACACCTTCGGGGGCTGCGGAAAAACTGCGCTACAGCTGTTCCAACCAGATTCTGGAAGCCTTCGGCATGGATCGCGTCAATACCTTTACAAAAGCCACCGGCATCGAAGTGGATTTGTCTCCCTCCTCTTCCAAATCGGCGGTCTATCGGCTTATGAACGACTTAAGCGATCTGGCCGGCAGCATGCACGGACTCAACTACCGGAACCGACAGAGCGGATATGTGGAAATCCCTTTTTGCAAAGACCCGCTGGCGGTGATCGTCAATGAGCGCAACCGGGTGAAAAATTTATCCCAGAAACAGATTCGAGAGATATTCGACAAAACCGTCACCAACTGGAAGGAAGTGGGCGGGCCGAATCAGCCCATCATCGTAGTGGTTCCCGACCGGACTACGTCGGCCTACAAGAATTTCGCGGATATGGCCATGAGCCGTCGGGAAGTGCGCTACGATTATGTATCGGACAAATCGAGCGAAGTGATTCAAACGATCCAGGATATGAACTGGGGGATCTCCTTTATTACCCAGGCCGCGATTTCCGGTAAAAAAGGCATCAAAACGGTCAAGGTGGACGGCGAAACTGTCTCCGACGCCGGCTACCCCTTCTTTCAGACCATGTATTACATCACCAAGGGAAAGCCGGCCGGGGCCGCCAAAGCGTTCATTGATTTCACCCTGTCCGATGAGGGCGTGGCCATCATGAAAGCAAAAGGCATGATCCCCGTCACACAATAGAGCCGCTGTTTATTTTTTCTGACCGTAGGTTTTGAATTTCTCCAGGACCCGGTCCATTTCCTCGCCGGAAATGAGCGGGGGCAGCCCCACGCACCGGGCCTGGTAATAAATTCGGGC
>JAABSQ010000501.1 GCA_011390315.1 Desulfobacteraceae bacterium | reverse complement strand
CCGAGCCCCCGCAGGGCCGCTTCAATGGCCGCGATGGTATCGGGCTTGTCGAATTCCGCGGTCTCTTCTTCGCCGTAGCCCAGGGCGAGGTATTCCTCCCGAAGGTCGTAGGTCATCCCGATCAGCATAGGGACCTCCTCCCGGAGGCGAATTCGATGCCCGGTTCCTGGCCCGGGTCAGGATACCGGCAGACCCGTCCGGCGTAATTTTGCAGCAGCAGGTCCCCGCCTTCGCGGCCGACGGCGTATGCGGGCAGCAGCGGCACCTTGCCGCCGCCTCCCGGGGCGTCGATGACATAGGTGGGCACGGCATACCCGGTGGTATGGCCCCGCAGCCCTCGAATCATCTCCAGGCCGGTCTCCACCGGGGTGCGGAAATGGGCCGACCCCGGCACCGGGTCGCACTGGTAGAGATAGTAAGGCCGCACCCGGCACCGCAGCAGCCCCTGGAACAGGCCCTTCAGGATATCGGTCCGGTCGTTCACCCCGGCCAGCAGCACCGTCTGGCTGCCCAGGGGGATGCCGGCGTCGGCCAGCCGCCCGCAGGCGTCCATCGTTTCCGGGGTGAGTTCGTCGGGATGGGTGAAGTGGATCGACATCCAGAGCGGATGGTACCGCTTGAGCATCCGGGTCAGGGCCGGGGTGATCCGGTGGGGCAGGACCACCGGGGCCTTGGTGCCGATTCTCACCATCTCCACATGGGGAATCGCCCGAAGCCGGGACAGCAGGTATTCCAGCCGGGCGTCGGGCAGGGTCAGCGGGTCCCCGCCGGAAAGCAGCACGTCCCGAACCGCCGGGGTGGCGGCGATATAATCGAGGCCCTGCTCCCACTGATCCCGCAGCACATATCGGCGGCGGGTTTTGCCCACCATACGGGACCGGGTGCAGTACCGGCAATAGGTGGCGCAAAACTCCGTGACCAAAAACAGGGCCCGGTCGGGATAGCGATGCACGATCCCCGGCACCGGGCTGTCCCCTTCCTCATCCAGAGGATCATGGGCCTCGCCCGGAGATATTTGCCGCTCCGCGGCCACCGGCACAACGGTGCGGCGCAGGGCCTGGTCCGCATGGACCGGGTCCAGAAGTGAGGCATAGTAAGGGGTGACCGCCAGGGGCAGGGCCTTGGGGCCGACCTCGGCCGCCGCGGCCTCTTCAGGCGACAGGTGAAGCAGGCGCTTCAGGTGTGCCGCCGACATAATGCGATGGTTGAGTTGCCAGTGCCAGTTGTTCCAGTCGGCGAGGGTCGCCTCGGGATACCACCGGCGGCGGAATTCTCGGGACCGGGTGCTTTCGGGAAACGGGGATGCGGCGGAACGGGCCACCGGACGAAGGCGGGAACTGTTGAATCCGTGCTGGATTTCGGGCCGGCGGGCCTGGAAAGACCGGGCGTTCGAAAAATCGATCGCCGCGGGCGCCGCGCTCGGAGGTTCCAGCTCCTCTGTGGAACAGAGTTCATCTTCCATTGAACAACCTCCTGGGTTCAGGGTATCTGCTGCCGGACGGGGTCGTCCTGCATTTTTTCATCGCATCAGCAACACCCGTGCCAACCGGTTACCATCATCGGAGAACCGGCGCCGCCCCGCTGAAGAGGATCGTAAAATGGAAGATTCGGAACTCCCGTTTCCGATTTGGAGCCCTCCGGCGGAAGCCCGACATCCGTTTGGTTCCCGCCGGCGGCAAAACTCATCCGAACTCGACCCGGTCTCCGTTGCCGACCAAGGGAGGACCGTCCGTGCCCGGTCTGCCCCCGCCTCGGCCACCGGATACCCCGGTTCCCGCATTCGGGCCACCGCCTTCTCCTGAACCGCCGCCGATGTGGCGGGGCAGGAAGGCGGCCACCAGCGGCCCGCCCTCGTGCGTGAGCGAAGGACACCGGTTTCTCGGACGATGAGAGCAGCCACCAACCGGCGGGTCCGGGTCATACCAGCGCATTTTCTTCACCTGAATCCATGGCAAAAAGACAGGAAGCGCCGGTTTGATCGATCAGCTTGCGAAGGGATTCGAAATCGGCTTCCGGAGTGAGGGAAAAGACATTCAGATCCGCCTGGGGCATTTTCTCAACGGGTTTGTCGATTTGATCGCTTCGATGGGTGACGAAGATATCCGCACCCGGCATTCGGGATGATTCCAGGAGTAGTTCAAGGAATTCACGGGCGTTATCCTCCTGGTCTTTTTCTCCGACGGCGGAAATCAGATCCAAGGAGCCGCCCCAGTTCTGCTTCAAGGTGAAGGCGGTCAGAAGGGCGAGATCCATATTGCCCAGGTCCATTTTCAGCTCCCAATCCGGGCTTCGATCCTCCACCCATAGATTGACGTTCAGGCGACGGCCCAGCCGTGCTTTGGGATGATCCGCAAAGAGCAGAACACCGATTCTTATCTTGAAGGCCTTTTCGATGATGGATCGAAGCGCCTGGTCCCTTTCCTGATTTCCCTGAAGCGGAAGGTTGAGAAAGAGGATATTGGGCCGGAAAAATACACCGCTCAGGGTCTCCATTCCGCTCAGAACGCTCTCGGTGAAATCCTCCGCCTCGGTCACGGTCCAGGTGGCGAAAACCCCCTCTTCCCGAAAACCGGTCATCAGAGGGGGAAGGCGGGAGAGAAACCGGGCCCGGTCGGACAGGTCATCCGGACGCGTCACCCCGAGTATCTTCACTGATCCGGTAGGGTAGGTGACGTCCCGAATAAAGGAGA
>JAABSQ010000500.1 GCA_011390315.1 Desulfobacteraceae bacterium | reverse complement strand
CGGTCCTGCCCTGCACCGATTTGCAGAATGAGAGCGCCCCGTTGAACAGGCCGGCGGCGATTCGACCCCCGCTTTCAAATCGGGAAGCGATGCCCTCGTACAAGGCTTTGTAGAGCCGGGGCACCCCGGCCACCACCGTGACGCCTCCTTCCTTGATAGCGTGGATTACCTGGGGACCGGTGAGCGATTTGGGCCGGACGATGGTGAGCCCCGCCGCAAGCGGCGCAAAGGTCCCCATCACCAGGGGATAGACATGGTGGAGCGGCAAAGGAAGCAGCACCCGGTCGCCTTCATGCACGATTCCGGCGTCGAGAATGACATCGAGCTGAAAAGCCAGATTGCCGTGGGTCAGCGGCACCCCCTTGGGCGGTCCGGTGGTGCCGGAGGTGTAAAACAGGGCCGCCGGATCATCGGGCTTCGGGGAGGGAACCTCCTGCTCCGCATCCGAGAAATGATCCTGAAGCCGGGAATGGTCGCCGGAATCGGAATCCATCAGGATCACCGTCAATCGATCCGCCTGTTTTACGGATCGGAGTTGTTCAAGGTGGTCCTCGGTGGTGAAGACGACTTGCGCATCACTGTCTTCAAGGATGGACGCCAGAATCTCCTCCCCCATCTGCACATCCAGGGGCATGGCCATGCCGCCGGCCCGAATCGCCGCCAGGCAGGCCGTCAGCCATTCAAAACTCGGTTCGGCCAGCAATGCCACCGGTTGGCCGCTCGAAACCCCCAGATCGAGGAGCCCGTTTGCCAATCGTCGGGACTGACCGGCCAATTCTTCATAACTGAATTCCCGAACCCCGTCGGCGGTAAACTGCATCCATACGGTGGTCGCCCCTCGCTCCGAAAGTCCTTCGATCAGTTCACTCAATGTTCTCAATCGAGTCACACCCCTTCCTTTTGAACTTTGGCTTCAATTTGTGAATTCAAAACTCCAAAAACTGGAGATGGCACCCGCCGCCCTTCTCGGATTCGGATTTTGACAATTCTAAACCCATGTTTAAACTTTTTTTAAAGTTTACCATTTTTTTCATTCACCGAACATTTTTTGTTCCATTTTTCACTCGTATAACCGACCCATTTCGATGGAGTGTCCAGCATTTGCTACGGCATTTAAGATAGATAAATACTTTCCTTGGGGTATGGCATATCCCTTGCTTCAAGATTATAGTATGAGTAAAGGAAAAACCAAGTTCTAATCATATAGAATCGTCTGGTCGGCAAAACACAAAAAGGAGGACACGATGAGCGTCATCAAAATCAATCGAAAAAATACAAATGTGGAAGTAGTCAGCAAACTGATGGACAGCGTCTGTTCAAAATATGACTGCAGCGTCGAATATAACCCGGAAAACGGCACGGTGGATTTTCATGGCGATGAGATCTATAAGTCCTTCATCGCCGAAGAAACCATGAACCTTTTTGCGAAGAAAAAATGATTATGGACGGCGCATACCACATTACCGGCAGGGTCTGATCCATTCTCATCCGTTTCGGTGAAATGGTCAGGCCCTTTTTTTTTATTCCCCAAAAAACCCCGCTGCAAGTTTCTCAACCATCCAGTTTCAAGATCACCTTCCCCAGGTTCTGATTTCGGGCCACGTATTCATGTGCGGCCCGGGCCTCGGTGATGGAATAGACCGAGTCGATTTCGGGCTTTAAAACACCGCTGACCAGCAAAGGCCAAAAAGTCTTCTCGAAATCCCGGGTGATCCCGATTTTTTGAGAAAGCGGCTTGGACCGCAAACGGGACCCGATCAGGCGCAGGCTTTTGCCCAACACAAGGCCCATATCCATCTCTCCTTTCGTACCTCCCAGCAGGCCGATGTTGACCAGCCGGCCGCCGGCCCGAAGCACCCTCAGATTTTGGAGGAGATAGGGTCCGCCCACCGGGTCCAGAATCAGGTCCACCCCCCGGCCGCCGGAGGTCTCCATGACCGCCGTGGAAAAATCCGCCTCTTTGTAGTTCACCGCCAAACTTGCCCCGAGTTCCCGACACCGGGCCAGCTTTCGTTCCGATCCGGCGGTCACATAGACGGCGGCGCCGATATGGCGCGCCAATTGAATGGCCGAGGTGCCCACACCGCTGGCCCCGGCATGAATCAAAATCGTCTCATCCGGTTTCAGGTCCCCTTCCATGAACAGATTGGAAAAAGCGGTCAGCCAGACCTCCATGACCGCCGCTCCCGTGATAAAGGACCAGTCGTCCGGCATTCGAACCAGCATGTCGGCCGGCGCCGCCGCCTGTTCGGCATATCCGCCCCCCGGAAGCAGAGCGCAGACCCGATCCCCGATCGCCCATCCATCCACCGCATCGCCGATTGCGGCAATTTCTCCGGCCATCTCCAGACCCAGAATCTCGGATGCGCCGGGCGGCGGCGGGTAATGGCCCCGGGCCTGGGACAGATCGGCCCGGTTGACCGCCGTGGCCCGCACATTGACCAGCACCTCATGGGGTTCGTACCCGATATCGGCCACTGTTTCCCATTTCAGTACCGGTTTATCAGCCTCGGAATGAACGACGATTGCCTTCATTTCAGCGCCTCCGTTTCAGTTTCAGGGATAATGGGAATCATTATTGAAGCATGATGAAATCGGCGTCTTCCACCCCGATGCGGCCGGGTTCGATGCTTCCTTCCACCTGAGGCAGAATGACCGCATGGGGAATGTCGGACCGGCTCCGAACCTGGGCC
>JAABSQ010000499.1 GCA_011390315.1 Desulfobacteraceae bacterium | reverse complement strand
CCGTCATGCCCCGGGCCGTCGCCCGTCGGATGCTCGGCATCATCTCCGGGGGCACATGGCCGCGGCCGAACCCTTCGATCACCAGACCGTCCACCTGTCGGTCGATGGAAGACTCCACCAGACCGCCGTCCATGCCGGCGACCGCTTTGACCAGATCGACCCGGGCGTTAATCGACGCCACCGGAATCGGCGGCGAAAGGATCGGATCGGAATGGTACCGAATGATTTCGTCATCGATAAAGCCGAGGGGGCCCTTTCCCTCCGAACGAAAGGATTCCAGCTTATAGGCATCGGTCTTGACCACGTGAATCGCCGAGTGAATCGCTTCGTTGAACACCGCCAGCACCCCCTTGGACCGACTCGCCTCGCAGGCCGCCACTCGAATCGCGTCCCGAAGGTTCCGAAGCCCGTCGGAGCCGGTTTCCAGCGGCCCCCGCTGGGAACCGGTAAAGACCACCGGCTTATCCCCGAAGACGACCAGCCCGGCCAGATAGGCCGATTCTTCGAGGGTATCGGTGCCGTGGGTCACCACCACCCCCGCAACCTCCGGCTCTGTCAGGTAGGCTTGAACCTGTTTGGCCAGGGCCAGCATCTGATCCGGCCCCAGGTGCGAACTCGGGGCCCCGAACAGATTGTGCACCTCCACCGAAAGGCCTTGATCGAGATCCGGGATCAGACCCAGCAGTTCATCTCCGGTAATCACGCCCGAAGAAAGCTTTCCGGTCTCCGGGTTCCGCCGGCTGGCGATGGTGCCGCCGGTGGCCGCCACAATGATTTTTTTCATGCGTTTATCCCCTGTGTTCATGGAATCAACCCCAGAAGCCGCGGGACAAAAAAGACGATCCCGGGAAAAAGAGCGATCAGGACCAATACCAGCACCGATGCGCCGATATACGGCCATATCTCCTTTACGATCGATTCGACCTCGACTTCGCCGGCGCCGGAAGCGGCAAACAGACACACCCCCAAAGGCGGCGTGATCAAACCGATGTTCACCGTCAATATCATCAGGGTGCCGAAATGGACCGGATGAAACCCGAGCAGCTTCATGGCCGCGGTCAATACCGGCCCCAGCAGCACGATGGTGGCGTTGGTTTCAAGCCAGGTCCCCACAAACAGCAAAAAGGTGATCACGATCAATAAAATCACCTGAGGATTTCGGGTAATTCCGAACAGCAGCTGAATCAAGGCCATATGGGCCTGGGAACGGCTCAGGATCCACCCCAGAATCGATGCCGCGCCCATGATGACCAGCAAGGAGGTGTACTGGTAGGTCGCCCGCTTGAAAATAATCAGAAAATCATTCCACCGAAGCTTACGGTAGACGAAGACCCCTAAAATGAATGCATACAGACAGGCGATGGCGGCGGCTTCGGTAGGCGTGGTGATCCCGAACAGGATGCCGCCCAGAATGATCAGCGGCATAACCAAGGCCAGGGAGGCATCCTTGAAGGAAATCAGAAACTGCATCGGCGTAAAATCCACATGCTGCCGGGGAAAATGCCGGCGCCGGCCCTGAACAAAGACGACCAGCCCCTGAATCAGACCGATCATCAGCCCGGGAACAATGGCGGCGGCAAACATGGCGGCCACCGAGGCGCCGGTGATGGCCCCGTAAAGGACGATCACGATGCTGGGCGGTATGATCGGCCCGACAATGGAGGAAGCGGCGGTTACGGCGGCGGCATAGGCGCGGGTGTACCCCTCTTTTTCCATGCTCGGAATGAAGATGGTGCCCAGAGCGGAGACATCGGCCACAGCCGCACCGGTGATGCCGGAAAATATCAGACTGGCGACGATGTTCACATAGGCCAATCCCCCCCGAAAGCGGCCCACCAGGAAATTGGAAAAGGCGATCAGTTTTTTGGTGACCTCGGCCCGGTTCATGGCTTCGCCGGCCACCATGAAAAAAGGAATGGCCATGAGCACAAATGCATCCATGCCGGCAAAAAATTTGTCCGGAATAATGACCAGGGGAATCCCGCTGGCGATGACCCAGACCGTAGCGGTGACCCCGATGGCCAGAGCGACCGGAAGTCCCAGGAACATCAGGGCGATGAGCAGGAGAAAGTAGAGCAGTAATTCCATTCAATCAGGTCCGGGTAAAGGCGAGGTCATTTTTTAAGGGGCGTTGCCAGAAACAGCAAAAAAAGCAGTCCGGCGCCGACCGGAACCGAGAGGTAGACCCAGAGGTAACGAATGCCGATGGCCGGGGATTCCATCCGGGCGCCGATTATGCAAAGATGTACGCCGTAATAGACCAGTATTCCCGTGAAAAAGAGAGAGAGCAATCGGCAAATCACCCGAATCACCCCCTGGGCCCGGGTCGGCAGTTTCTTGCTG
>JAABSQ010000498.1 GCA_011390315.1 Desulfobacteraceae bacterium | reverse complement strand
TTGAAATCAGATACCCCTTGAGATAAGCGGTATTGACCCCGAGCAACACCCCCCATATCATCAGGTACCGCGCCGCCTCTTCCGTCCAGGAAATGGAATTGTTAAAGATATATCGGGATGCGACCTGGGCCCAGACGATCAACAGCAGGGCCGCCAGGATGGTCGATGTAATCCACTCCAGAAGGGTTTCCATTGAATCGATGATGGGTTGAAGACCGAATTTCATAGGCGGCGTCCTCGTCTCCCCGATTCCCATTTATGAGGAATCGGGGAGACAAAACAACTTATCGACTTAATCCACGTATCCGAGATCTTTTAAAGATTGATCTGAAGCAGAGAGCAGATCATTCACCAGC
>JAABSQ010000497.1 GCA_011390315.1 Desulfobacteraceae bacterium | reverse complement strand
TAGACTTCCTCGCCCGTGGAACACCCCGGTATCCAAGCCCTGAAGACGGCGTCTTCGTCCATCTGTTCAAAAACAGACGGCAACACGTCGGATTTCAAGGCGTTGAAGGAGTCGGCGTCCCGAAAAAAGCGGGTCACCCCGATCAGCAAATCGTGAAACAGGGCGTCCGCCTCGGCGTGATTTTCCCGCATGTAGCGGATATAATTGTCGTGGTCGTCGATCCCGTTCAGGCCCATGCGGCGGCTGATCCGCCGCCGGGTCGTGCTCGCCTTGTAGGACGAAAAATCGTTGCCGGTACTTGCGCGTAAAACAGCCAATATCTTGTCCAGCCACGGTTCCGGGTCACTCGCGGAGGCGGCGTCGTCCATTCTATCGGCCGCGGTGGCGGGATTGGTGAAATACCGGACGAGCTTTTCCGGCATTTCTTCCGGCGGCAGCACCATGTCCACCATCCCCGTATTGATGACGCTGCGGGGCATGCCGTCGTAACCGGCCGACTCCTCGGTCTGGGCCAGAATCAAGCCGTGGTTGGCCTTGATTTCCCTGGCGCCCAGGGCGCCGTCCGTACCGGTGCCCGACAAAATCACCGCCGCGGCCCGCCGACCCTGGTCCTGGGCAAGGGACCTCAGGAACCCATCGATGGGAAGGGCGGGGATTTCCTTTCTCAGCGGCAAAAGCTGAAGCCGGCCCTTGAAAACGCCGATCTCTTTGTCCGGCGGAATGACGTAGGCGTGGTCGGGCGCGATGATCTGCCCGTCTTCAGCCGTGGAGACCGGAATCCGGGCGACCTTCCCGAGCAGTTCGGGCATCATGCTGGGCGAATCCGAAGGAAGATGAACGACAATGACATAGGCCATGCCGCTGGTTTCGGAAACCTCGGAAAAAAAGGATTTCAGGGCCTCCAGGCCCCCGGCGGAAGCGCCCAGGCCGATGACGGGAAAGGTTTTCCGGGTCGATGGGGTCGGGTTCATATTCTTTTATCGGTCAAACTCCGGGAACCTATCGGTATAGTGCAGGATGGTACGCCGCAACCGGATATCATGCTCGCTCATCAACTTCGCAGTATCATCGGCCGGCATCGATTTGGCGAGAGTCAAAATTAATCCTCAAACATAAGGGTAAAGCCGCATTCCGGTCGGCCCCGGGGGACCGCCACCTGCGGTCGCCGGACGCGGTAGAACCTATCTTGACACAGGAGGCGGTAGTTTTCTATATAATTGTCGCGTTTAACCTCCTTGTAAATAGGGTGAATCCTTTATATTGGATATATTGGAATTCAGGATTGACATACCAGCAAATAACATTTTTATGGTATTATAAAAATTCCGGGAGGTTGAAACCAAAATGCAAAAGAACACGAGTATCAAAAAGCGGTTGAGGATCTGCGAACTGGAAAACGATTCTATTGATGATTTTAAAAAACCGGAATATCAAGAAATTCCTTGTATCGCTTGTAGCAGTGACATGCTGCATCATCGCTTTTTACCTGATTTACCAGGTATATTTCACCAGTGAAACCGATGTAACCAGCAGGATTGTCCCCCTCGAAGGATTCAACCTGGATGAATTCAACCGCCCCCTTCAAGATCTCGACAACCGGTTTACAGCACAGGGCGAAGTCGTGGTGGACCATGCCGCCCGGCTGATGTGGGACCGGACGGCGGGGTCGGGCCCCATCGGGTATGATGACACTTCATCCTACATTCGGGACCTCAACCGTTATGCATTTGCCGGTTTTCAGGATTGGCGGCTGCCGAGTCTGGGTGAACTGTTGACCCTGGTCGAACTGATGCCCGTAAACGGAGAGGATTTTATCGATCCGGTATTTGATCCGGTGAACGGCGGCGGCTACTGGACCGCGGACATGCGCTCGGAAGAAAAAGCCTGGGCGGTCAGCTTCTGGTACGGCTCGGTGCATTCGTACAATGTTGAAAACGCCAGACGCCGGGTTCGGGCGGTCCGGTCCTTGCGATTTGAAGATGTCCCCTCCCCTGCTGAACCGCCGACCGAAGGCGCCCCGGAAATCCGATATCGGCTTCGAAACAAGCCGCGGACCCCGCCCGGGCAGACGGAAGAATTGGAAAAACTACTTTTCGGGCTGGATAAAAAGGGCCGCCCCCGGCAATATGTCCAGAACCGGCTTGCGGCAAAAGGAGAGGTGGTAATCGATTATGCCACCGGCCTCTTGTGGCAGCGGACCGGGACAGACCATCCGCTTTCTTATGCGGAGGCACTCAACTACACCGAGGAAACGAATCAGAGAGGGATTTCCGATTTCCACGACTGGCGGTTGCCCACTATTCCGGAGCTGCTGTCCGTGCTGGAACCGAAGCAGAAAAACAGTGGCGGTTCCATTGATCCGGTATTCCAATACACTCCGGGTGGATATTGGAGCGCCGATATCTGCGTTGAAATGGAGGCGGCATGGGTGGTCCTGTTTCACCTCGGCATCGTCGACTGTGAACCCATGGACGCAAAAGGGTTCGTTCGGTTGGTTCGAAACCTGAAAGATAGGGGCTGACGGTGTCGGATTCAGGGTCGGAACACCTCCATTCAGCAGGAGTGCCCTTCCATAGATAAGTATCCGTAGACAAGGCGGTTTGTGGAAATAAAGGCCGTGCCCGCCGCCGGGGGATGAATCCCCCGGCTCATCCCGAAAAGCGCCCTGAAGGGCGCTCCCCCCTATCGAATTCCCCCCATGGGCGAGCCC
>JAABSQ010000496.1 GCA_011390315.1 Desulfobacteraceae bacterium | reverse complement strand
GGAAAATCCGGGTGAAATCCGCCGCCTGACCGTTCAGCATATTCAATTGGTGGCCTACTCTTCCGCCATCGCCATTTTCCTTGGCATTCCCATCGGTATTTTCGTAACCCGCGGCTTCATGCGCCGGTATCGGAATATCACCCTGAACCTGCTGGGGATCTGCCAGACGGTGCCGTCGCTGGCGATCATCGCCATCGCCATGGGGTTTTTGGGGATCGGGCGGGTGACCGCCATCTTCGGCCTGGTCATTTACTCCATCTTGCCGATCATCCGCAACACGGTGGCCGGTATCCTGGACGTCGATACAAATTTATTGGATGCAGGCCGGGGCATGGGCATGACCAACGGCCAGATTTTGTTCCAGATTGAAATCCCCAATGCCATGTACATTATCCTGGCGGGGGTGCGAACCTCCACTGTGGTCAACGTCGGCACCGCGGCGGTCGCCTTTCTGATCGGCGGCGGCGGCCTGGGCGACCTGATTTTTACCGGAATCGGTATGGTGGATACCGGCCTGATGCTGGCCGGCGCCATTCCCACCGCTCTGCTGGCCATTTCAGTCAACTGGTTCTGGGGCCAGGCCGAGCGGATTATTATCAGCAAAGGACTTATTAAAACGTAATTGCCGGTGATCACTTTTGAAGGAGGATTATACGGCGATACACACCGAAAGGAGACAAGAATGAGAAAGTGGATCTGGATTTTTATGACAGTATGTCTATTGGCCTTGCCGCTGAACGGTTTCGGCGCAGACAAGGAGATCACGGTGGGCTCCAAGGAGTTCACCGAACAGCGGATTCTGGGGCAGCTCATGATCGCTCTGCTTCAGGAGCACGGGTTCGATACCGACGACAGGACAGGGCTCGGCGGCACCATGGTGGCGCGAACTGCGTTGACCACGGGTCAGATCGATGTCTACATGGAATACACCGGCACCGGGCTGTTGACGATTCTCAAGCATGACGAGCCGATTACCGATCCGATCGAATGCTATGATACGGTAAAAGCGGAGGACATGAAGAAAAACGATATCGTCTGGCTGCCCATGATGAGTTTCAATAACACCTACACCCTGATGATGCGGGAAGAGGATGCCAAGGAAAAAGGCATTGAATCCCTGTCGGACCTGGCCAAATATGTTCAGGAAAACCCTCAGGAGATCTCCTTCGGGCTGAATGCAGAATTTTATGCCCGGCCCGACGGGTACCGTCCGCTTCAGAAAGCTTATGATTTCCGGTTTCCGACAAACAAAATCAGAAAGATGGACTCGGGGCTGGTTTACAAGGCGCTTCAGGACAAAGAGGTCGATGTCTCCATGGGGTTCGCCACCGACGGCCGCATCGAAGCCTTCAAGTTTGTGACCCTGGTAGACGACAAGAACTTCTTCCCGGTCTACAACCCGGCCCCCACCGTTCGCAAAGAAACCGCGGACAAGTATATCGAGCTTCAGCAAATTTTCGCCGCTCTGGGGGCGAAACTGAACACCGAGGCCATGACCAAACTCAACTACGCGGTGGATATCGAGCATAAGCGAGCCTCGGAAGTGGCCAAGGAATGGCTTAAATCAGCGGGGTTGATCTCGGGCTGATTGAGATCGGGCGGGGTGAAGGCTTGATGTATCCCGCCTTTCAAATCATTCGAAAAAAAAGCGGCGAAGAAAATCATTTCTTCGCCGCTTTTTTTTCGTGCAAAAAATTGGAAACTCCACGAGAACCGGGAATATCGCCGCAACCCTCAAGACCTCTATGCCGACGGGGTTGGCCCACCTGCCATCAGAAAAATCAGACGCATCCGGAGGCGCCTCCCTATCCCGATGGGCTACCCCCATCCTGATGGACTGCTTCGCTTTGATTACTCACAGGATTAACTAATTTTAATTCATCGGCTTCAGCCTGTTGAGCAAAATATAAATCCCATCTGAGCTGAAGATTCAGCCAAAAGTCGGGAGAAACTCTAAAAAATTTGGACAATCTTAATGCTGTGCTGGGGGTAACCCCCCGGCGGCCATTAACGATTTCGTTAATTCTTTGATATGGAACGCGTATAGAATTAGATAGCTGCCGCTGAGTAAGACCCATCGGTTTTAAAAATTCTTCGTAAAGCATCTCGCCGGGATGTGTTGGTGCTCTATCTGTTGGTATTCTAATCATATTGGTTTTCCACATGTTTATTCTTTAATGATAATCCGTAACTTCAACATCACCTGGTCCCGATTCTGCCCATTTAAAACAGATCCTGTACTGGTCATTAATAAGAATGCTGTATTGCCCCTGACGATCTCTTTTTAGTGCCTCCACATGGTTGCCAGGAGGTTCGCGAAATTCATTCAATGCAGCAACAGAGTCAATTTGATCGAGTTTTCAGGTCACCATGTTCCATAAATTTATAGGAATAAGCTTCAAGGCGAACTTTGTGGCTTTCCCATTGAATAAATCCTCAGTGCCTTGGTTCTTAAATGACTGAATCATGGCACCATGATCACACGGATTCCATGCTATTTTCAAAAGATGGTTATTTGCGATGATATAGGCCCAACGTGGAATTCATTGATTTCGCGCTGTTTGTGAAATCCAGTGGAATGACTGGTTGTGTGCCGGGCCTGTCCCGGCTGGGGTCAGACAATTTTGAACTCTGATTCGTCTGATGAATCTGATGACGCTGATGGCATTGCGGCAGAAATCACAGTCCATCAGAAAAATCAGATGCATCCGGGTTCAGATA
>JAABSQ010000495.1 GCA_011390315.1 Desulfobacteraceae bacterium | reverse complement strand
CCGGCATTCGGCAGATTCGGGAAAAGGGATATGCCGAACCGTATCTCGGGAACGGAAGGCCCGTCTTTCTGATAGGGATTAATTTCAGTACGGACACCCGAAATGTGTCCGACTGGAAGATCGAACGGATGGAAACCTGAATCGGGACCTATCGAACAAAGATCACCTGATCCATTTTCACCCGCTTGCGGACGCCGTTTTCGGTCATCAAGGGGATCATGTCGGTGCGGCCCTCGTGAATCACCGCCTTTTCATCCTTGCTGGCCAGGTGAAGATAGGCCAGAAGTTCCGCCAGCCCTTTTTGGATGGGATAGGCTTCCACCAGGTCCGCCAGAGAGATTTGAGAGGCGGTCTCCAGGGCCTTGCGGATGTTCCGCTGCAAGATTTTAAGATCGATATGGCGCTGCCGGTACAGGGCTTCCAGGTCCACCTCCGCTTCGCCGGTTTTCAGCTCCGTCACCTGAATCACCGGGTTTTTGGGCGGGGTAAAGAGCGGGCTGCCCATGGTGAAATCGAAGGCCGGTTTCAGGTCGTCCAGTTCGGCGAAATCCCGCTCGGTCGGAGGGTTTTCCTTGAGGCCCACGGCGGTTTTTTCAATATTGCGGATCAGGGCCATGATGCGCCGGTTTTCCAGGTAGGCCTGGTCGTCCAGATATTTTCGAAGCTGCTCCACCAGCAGGTTGCCGGTCTGGTAGACCTTTTCACCTGCGTCCAGAAGATAATAGGGGATTTCCATCAAAAACCGGTCCGGATAGAGGTCCTGAATCTCTTCCAAAGAAAAGACCCGTTTGAGCAGCTCGGTCAGTTCCTCCTGACTGGCCCGGGACATGAGAAACTCCCAGAAGGCCCGAAAGCTCTTGCCCTGATCCGAATCCCGGATTACGTCCTGGTCCCGGAAGATCTCATCCAGCAATTCTCCTTTGGTCTTGTCGCTCTTGGCGATGCGCTCCCGGGTTTCCCGGTCCAGCAGCCGGAAGTTGTGCTCCACCTGCCGGAAATCGGCCAGGAGCTTTCGGGCGGTGTCCTCCACATGGAAAAACCGCTCCTTCACCTGGGTGGCATCCGGCGGCAGAACCCCATGGGCGCGGATTCGTTCGATCTCCCGGTCGATCTCCTGCTTTTGCTTTTCCAGGGTCTGTATACGCGCCTCCGGGTCCTGTTCGGTCTTGAAGACGATGTCCCGAAGCAGCTGAAAGATCGCCAGCAGCCGGGATTCGGTTCCGATAAACTGCTGGGCCTTGAGGCTCTCCAGCCACTCCACCGCCTTTTCCGCGGGCGGGGTCAGGTCGATCTGTGGTTCGTCGCTCAGATC
>JAABSQ010000494.1 GCA_011390315.1 Desulfobacteraceae bacterium | reverse complement strand
CGGTGTAATACTTTCGGAGAAAAGCGGTCTCCCCCGAGGCCCAATCCTCTATATAGGCTTTGGCGGATTTGGGGTATTTGTCCTCGCCGTGGATCTCCCGAAGGTGATAGAGGTAATCGTCCAGCAGGGATCGGGCGTCGGAGAACGGCAAAGATCGCTTATTGGGCTGAATGAACACCTTATGCAGAAAACTGACGATGAGCGGCATGTGGTCGGCGTTCAGCAGCTTCAGCGTGGTGTGGCTTTGTTTGAGTTTTTCGAGGGAGTCGTGATCCATTTTGTCTCTATGCACCCGATGCTTTGGAGGATTTGATCCTGGTTTTTTATTTTTATTCCAAGGAGCGCCGTCTCCGACAAGAAAGCATTGCTTTCATTCTCATTTCCCACCGCATTCGTCAAGCTTGCAACCCGGTTCCTTTTATACTGCATCCTTCCGACGCCGCATAAACTTGTGCATGATGTTTGCAAATCTCATCGGCAGGCATTCTCGGAAGCGTTCTCCATCCCGGGTACAAAGCCCTTGAAAAATGCCGAATGCCGATCTAAAAACCGCGTGGTGTAATGTCAGGCGTCAAGCCCGCTCAGATCTGTCAACGGGTATTCGGAGGGGAACCGAGATGAGGCGGCGCCATTCGAATCCGTTTTTATGCGTGTTCGGTATTGACAAAAAACGGAAAACCACCGACAAAAAATTGAACCGGCAACAGCGGTAACCGATTTGGATTTTTGATCCAGATTTTTGATCCAGAGGATAAAGCAAATGGAATGGTTTTATGTATTGGAGGGCGAAAAACAGGGACCGGTCAGCAAGACGGACATTCAGGACCTGATCAAGGCCCGAAAAATAGACGGCGACACCCTGGTCTGGCGGGAAGGAATGGAAGACTGGAAGCCCCTGGCCGACCTCAACCGAAAAAACCCGCAACCGGAGCTGAAATCAAAGACGGGCGAGACCGATTCTCCCGGCATTCGGAAGAAATCCGAGGGCCGCGACCTCGAATTGAAACCCAAGGTTCAATCCGGAACTCCCGCCAACACCGAAACTTGCTCCCAATGCGGCGGCGCCTTTCCGGAGGACGAAACCATCCTCTATGAAGACGCCCGAATCTGCGCCGGGTGCAAACCCCTGTTTCGACAGCATCGTGATCCTTTTTATTCAGCTATTGATGTCGATACCTTTCTTTTTCCTCATCAACGCCTCGCCGGAAGCGCTTTCTCCGGCATTTGTTCTGATCCAGGTAATCGGGCTGGTTCTGCCCGCCGCCTATGCCACCTGGTTTGTGGGCAAATACGGCGCCCCTCCGGGCAAAATGGCCTGCAAACTGGTCATCGTCACCTCCGACGGCGGCAAGGTCAGCTATGCCCGGGCCCTGGGCCGCCATTTCGGGGAATGGCTGAGCAGCATTATTCTGAT
>JAABSQ010000493.1 GCA_011390315.1 Desulfobacteraceae bacterium | reverse complement strand
TTTAGTCCGAATTGGATATCAATGAAATTGAACATCTTTCGGAAGAGGGTGCCATATGAAACGGGTTAAAGTAATCACGCTGTTTTTTTTCGGAATTGTTTGTTCGGGAATCTTTGGTTGTTCCTCACGTATGACCGGGGATTTCCAAATGAACATGGGGAATTACGCATCAGCCGTACAGAACTTCCGGGAGGTTATTTCAAGAAATCCGGACGACTGGCAAGCCCAGGAACAACTTGGGATCGCCTACTACAAGAGCGGGCAAATTCCAGAAGCGGTCAGCGCCTTGAAAGCGGCGCTTCAGCAAAATCCGGATGCGGCGGACGCCAGGTATTACCTGGGATTGGCCCAGTTGAAGGCGGACCGGCGGGTTGAAGCCATTCAAAACTGGGAAGAATATGAAAATCCCGACGCCCCGATCGTTCAGGGGGAAGTCAAAAAACAACTGACCCTTCTGAAAATAAACGACAGTATTCAATTCGCAGAAGAAGCGCTTACTCAGGAAACGTCTCTTCAAACCCAACCTCCAGCACCCAATTCTGTAGCGGTTTTCTACTTCAAAGATCTCAGCCCGGACAATCAATTCAAGTATCTTCAAAAAGCATTGGCATCCATGATTATCACCGATCTTTCCCGTGTGGAATCCTTGAATGTGATCGAGCGTTTAAAGGTTCAATATCTGTTGGAAGAGATGGAACTCGGTTCGACCGGTATTGTCGACCAAAGCACCGCCCCCCGCACCGGCCGAATGCTCGGTGCTGAGCATCTGGTTGTGGGTACCCTGGATTCGGGGAGTATCGTAAACCAGACCGGGGTGGCCTCCACACAGAAAAAAGATGTTATCGCCTCCTTCAATTTGAGAGAAGAGCAGGAAAACTTTTTTGTACTTCAAAAAAAGATCGTCAATAAGATCTTACAGGTGCTGAATGCACAAGTAAAACCTTCTGAAAAACGTAAAATCAGCCGATATCATACCACAAGCCTTACGGCGGCCACTTTTTACGGTCAAGGATTGGATGCCCGGGACCAAGGAAACTGGAAAGAAGCCAAAGTTTTTTTCAGAAAAGCACTGAAAGAAGACCCGAACTTTTTCCTGGCCTTTTGGCAAAGCGATAACACGCCGGGGGAATCCGCCCCCAGCCTCGATCAATTGGGTCAAATGTCGCCATCGGAAATTGCCGATTCGGCTGATAATGCGGTTCGGGCTGCACGAGGGCAACAGCGAAGTGCCGCGGCTCGAAACCAGCAGCAATCATTACAAAAGTCAACGGGTGATGAAACCGGTTCCCGAGAGGAGCCCGCTCCGGAAAAAGGGGAAGGCGATATTTCCGTTTCCTGGTAACCGAAGCGCGGGGAATAAGAATATTTGATCCACCCATCCATTCAGATGAGGAGAATACAATGGAACCCTGTTATCGATCCCGACCATTTGTTCTATGCTTTACCATACTTTTTTTCTTAATATTCGGATGGATTGCCGGTGGCTGCAGCGGAGGCGGAGATTCCGAAGGCATTTCTTCTTCGGAGACCGGGGCTATCGTACTGGACCTCAAAATAGCAGATGAAGAGGTGCAACGGCTTCAACGGCAGTCAGACGGAGCCGATTTCGATTGCGTAGGAAACGGAATAACCACTATTGAAGTAATTGTCTCTAATGAACTCGGTGAGGTTCTGGCTTTGGGCGGGCCATGGGAATGTGAATCTGGAGCTGGTCTGATAACGGGTATCGAAGCAGGCACAGGGCGTACGGTGGAAGCCTTGGCCAAGGATGAATCCGGTGCCATAATATTTCGAGGTGAAGTAACGGATGTATTGGTTGTTGCCGGGCAGACCACGGAGGTGGGGCCCATAATCCTATTTCCCGTGGTGAACCGTCCACCGGTTATGGATGAAATTGGCTCTTGGGAAGTGAAAGAAGGGGAAATCCTCCAATTCATGATTTCGGCAAGTGATCCCGATGCTGATAACACCCTGAGTTTCACCGCAGACAACCTTCCAATGGACGCTGTTTTCGATCCGATCAGTCGATTTTTTGAGTGGGAGACCGGTTTCGGGGATGAGGGGGTATACCGGGTTCTGTTTAGAGTTATCGATGACGGTAATCCGCCCCTGAGCGATTCTGAAGAGGTCATCATTGCGGTGGGGGATGTCAATCGTCCGCCACAACTGGGTCCCGTAACGGATATAACGGTTGATGAGGGCGATCTGATCGAATTACAGTTAAATGCCGAAGATCCTGATGAAGATGATATCGTCTTCAGTGCTGCCGGTCTGCCGGAAGGTGCGACATTTGATACTGAGGGTGGAATTTTCAATTGGCTCACAACATTTGAGGATGCCGGCAATTACGAAGTTGTCTTTACGGCCAATGATGACGGCAGCCCTCCTCTGGGCGATACGACAGAGGTTCGGATCACTGTCGGAGATATCAACCGTCCGCCCCGGTTTGACCAGACAGGCCCTATATCCGGAGGCATTGAGGGTGAGCCGATACAGTTTCAGGTGACCGCTCAAGATCCGGACGGGGATTCTCTGGCTTACTTAGCGGATAACCTGCCCCCAGGGGCCGATTTCAATCCGGAGAGCCAGACTTTTTTCTGGTCCCCCGGATTTCAGGATGCGGGGAGCTATACAGTCATTTTCACGGTTACCGATAATGGGGGACCGCCGTTAAGCGATGAGTTGGAGATCATTATTACGGTGGGGGACCAAAACAGGCCGCCGGTGTTGAATCCAATAG
>JAABSQ010000492.1 GCA_011390315.1 Desulfobacteraceae bacterium | reverse complement strand
GGGTATCGACCGGAACGCCGGAAGCGGAAAAACCGAATCGCTTCGGGGCCCGGTTGCGAAAATAGCTGCCCGCCACCAGCAGAAGACTTAACAGCTGGGCCCCGATTTGGGAATAGATCCCCGATCCGGAGCCGCTGAAAGATTCCAGATGTTCCAGATCCCGAAGCCCGGTAAGGCCGAAATTGGGATACCGGCAGGAAAAGAGCCACTGGTCCAATCGACCGCCCCGGCGCCAGTCATAGATGCCCCCGTCATTTCGGCGATGCTGCTGAACTCGGTTGTGAAACAGGGGAATGGGGGCGGAATGAAGAATGCCCATGGAGGTCATTTCTCCCATAAGCCCGGCGACGCTGTTCATCACCCGTTTGAACCGATCGGGGTTCAGCCCCCGGCCCTTTCGATGGTCATTGGGATAGCCGAAATAGTCCCGGTGCGCCAGCAAGGCGATCGCCCATACCGGTCCGCCCCCGATGTCGGATCTGGATATAGGGGTCCACACAGTATTCAGCTGAAACAGATACCGGCCTTGGATCTGGATCGGCTTCGGAATATCGAACCGATAAGAAAATCGATTTCCAAGTGTGCGAAGCCGATCGGCCCAGGCCGCTTCGGCATTGAGGCCGGGAATGCCGTCCCGGGTTTTTGAAAATTTAACCACCAGGATCGAATCGCTCTCTTCCACCGGTGCGACCAGACTGCGCCCCCTCAAAACCGGCACCTCGGATACCGTGATCCCTGCCCGCTGAAGAATCCCTTTCCAGCCGATGCGGGGAATCGGTTTGGCCGGCGGCGGATCAAAGGCCGGGCCGGTGATCGAGACCGGCAGTGTTCCCAAAGCCTCGGCCGAGGCCCGGTGGGCGGGTCCGGCGCCGGTTCGGACCACCTGCTGAAGCCGGGCCAAAGCCTCGGCGGAAAGCCCGGAAGGGAGCGTTTGTTTCGCAATCACCACCAGCGCCTCGGCCGCCGCTTTATACAGGAAAAAGGCCTGTCGCTTTCTGATGAAATCGGTTCCGGAGATGATCCCTCCCAGGGTATCCACCGTCCGCGGCAAAGCGATCTCCGGATGGGCTTCGATCAGGTCTCGAAGGTTGCCCACCACCACGAAGGCGGCGCTGAAGCTGAGGGGACGACAGTTGAGAATCGTTTCGTGCCGTTCCAGTTCCGTGGCCGGGGACCATCCGCTCATGAAATGTTATCGACCCAGAAACCGGTTGTATTCGTGCATCTTGGCGAAGGCCTTCACCGCCCGCTCCGGAGTGGGATAGAAGACGCCGTTGCAGTCTCTTCCCTCCACATGGTAGATGGTATGGTCATCCCCCTCGAAGGAGATGCTGACGCCGTATACCGGCTTTTGGTGCTTTTCCATCAACTCCGTGATAAATTCCAGATATTGGACCTCGAAATCGGCAAACTGGGCCTTGACCGAATCGGTGAATTCGACGGTATAATTCGGATCGGACTTGTGCGCCGAATCGATGATCCGGCCCAGCAAATCCTTTCGACCCACCAGCCCCAGGTTGATGACCGCATCACAGCCCTCCCATTCCATCAACTCCTGAAGCACCGAAATGGCCACTTCATTGCTGTGCTCCCCCACGATATCCACCGGGTTGGAGCGGCTCCAGTAGGGCGGGAGCACTTGATCGATGCGGGCCACGATCTCGGGGGGCAGCTCCGGCACCTCCAGCCCGAATTCGGCGCAAAGATCGGCGGTGACCACCCCCCAGCCTCCGCCGAGGGTCATAATGGCGGCCCGGTTGCCTTTGGGCAGGGGAAGCGAAGAGAAGGCGGCCGAAAGATCCAGCAGGTCCATGGGATAGTCGGCGGTGACGATGCCGGCCTGGCGGCAGACCGCTTCGAAGACCCGCACATTCGAAGACATGGCCCCGGTGTGACTGGCGGCGGCCCGGTTTCCGGCGTCGCTTCGCCCCCCCTTCATCAGCACGATCGGCTTTTTTCGGCCCACCCGGCGGGCGGTTTCAAAAAAGCGTCGGCCGTTTTTCACGCTCTCCACATACAGCATGATATTGCGGGTGACCGAATCGACCTCGAAGGCATCCAGAAAATCCTCGATCGTCACCATGGCCTCGTTTCCGGAGCCGGCGAAACAGCGCACCCCGATCCGCTGCTGTTCCGCAAAGGCCAGAAGCTGAGTCCCCATGTTTCCGGATTGGGCCACGACCGCCGTAGATCCCGGCTCGGGCCAGACATGGCTGCCGGTGCAGTACAATTGAATGTGCGGGTTGCAGATCCCCATGGTGTTGGGCCCCAGAATCAGGATGCCGGCCTCCCGGGCCGCCTCCACCAGTTTCCGCTCCAGTTCTCGGCCTTTCTCGCCGGTTTCGCCGAATCCGGAGGTGATGAGGAGCATGTTTTTGATCCCTTTGTCCCGGAACTGAGGGATCAGCTCCATCACCCCTTTGGCCGGAATCGTCACGATGGCCAGATCCACCGAGCCGGGGATTTCCCCCACCGATTGAAACACATCCCGGCCGGCGATGGCGCCGCCTTTGGGGTTGACCAGGTAGATCTCCCCTTCGTATCCGTGGGCGGCGGTGATGGTGAACAGGTTGTGCCCCCATTTTCCGAGCTGGGAGGAGGCCCCCACAAAGGCGATGGACCGGGGATGGAAAAAATTGCCCAGCTTCCTGGGGTCCAACGCCGGAGGGAATCGCCGCTCCGCTCCGGTTTCCCGAATCACCACCAGCGCATCCACCGCCTGAACGTCTCCGGTGGGGGCGGCC
>JAABSQ010000491.1 GCA_011390315.1 Desulfobacteraceae bacterium | reverse complement strand
GTGAACCGCTCCCGAATCATCTCGGAGATTTCTTCATCTTCACGACTCAGAATCCGGGGCCCCATCTCCACCTGCGTAACCTGAGAGCCGAACCGGGCAAAAGCCTGGGTCATTTCACTGCCGATGGGACCGCCCCCGAGCACGATCAAGCGTTCGGGAAGTTTTCGAACATTCCAGAGGTTGTCGGAGGTCAGATACTCGACCTGGTCCAGACCCGGAATCGGCGGCACAAAGGGCCGAGCCCCGGTAGCGATGACGATGCTTCGGGTGGTCAAACTTCTGCCGTTGACCTCGATTTCAAAGGGGGATTTCACCCGGGCCTCGCCCTGATAGACATCCACCCCCAGCTTGCTGTAGCGCTCCGCCGAGTCGTGGGGTTCCACTTTTTGAATGATCCGCTGGACCCGCTCCATAACGTCTGCGAAGTCGAAATCGACCCGGGCCGACTTGAATCCGAATTCTTCGGCCCGTTTGGCATAGTTGAGGATCTTGGCGGACCGGATCAGGGATTTGCTGGGCACACAGCCGGTGTTGAGGCAGTCGCCCCCCATTTTATCCTTTTCGATCAGGGCCGCCTTGGCTTTGACCGCCGAAGCGATGTAGGCGGTCACCAGCCCGGCGGACCCGGCGCCGATCACCACCACGTTATAGTCGAACCGATCCGGCTTCTCGTATTCGGACAACACCTTGCGGGTTTTGACGATGGCGACCGCCTTTTTGGCGATCCACGGAAAGATCCCCAGCAACGCAAACGAAAGCAGAAGATCCAGGGACAAAATGCCGCCCGGGGATTGGATCTCGGCCAGCTGAGTGCCGGCGTTGACATAGACCATGGTGCCCGGCAGCATCCCGATCTGGCTGACCACATAATAAACGAGGGTGCGGATGGGGGTGAGCCCCATGGCCAGGTTGATCACGAAAAATGGAAATACCGGAACCAGGCGCAGGGTGAACAGGTAAAAGGCGCCGTCCCGCTCAATGCCGTCGTTGATCTTGCGCAGCCGGTTGCCGAACTTGTTCTGGACCCAATCCCGCAGCAGAAATCGGGACACCAGAAAGGCCAATGTCGCACCGATACTGCTGGCAAAGGAGACCACGATCGTCCCCGCCCAGAACCCGAACAGGGCCCCGCCGGCCAGGGTCATGACCACCGCACCGGGCAGAGACAGGGCGGTGACCAAGATGTAAATCCCCATGTAGATCGCCAGGGTCGTGAACGTGTTTTCCTGATAGAATTGGTTGAATTCCTGCTGCCGCTCTTTGAGCCGGCTCAGGGTAAAATACTGCCCCAGATCGAATGCGAAAAACGATATCACCAGCAGCACAATCACCGATACGATTATCAACCGAGTCATGAGTTTTTTATTCATGGGCCACCCTCCTTAGTCTTTGGGAATGCTGTCATTGAAATGGGTTTGGACACCATCAAGGCTTATTCCTCACGGTTTTTGTCTGTAGTGTCGTGTGAAAACCGATTCAATGACATACAGGCGGGAGGAGGTATCGGTTGAACGGATGGAAAAAAAGCGTCGCCATTCCATTTTCCTGAATAAACTAACGCGTTGGGAAGACCGCGTCAAGAACCGGCTTATGAGCCGTTTGTCCTCAACCTCGGAGGGACCCATTGGCGGAATTGGGTGGCTCGGACGGAGTTGACCCGGTAGCCGACGGAAATGATGGCGTCGAGGTTGTAGAATTGGGTGCTGTATCGCTTGCCATCGGCGGCAGTTGTTCGGAATTTCCGAATAACTGAATCCGGGTTTAGTTCCCCGCTGGCGAAGATTTTTTTCAAATGTTCATTTATGGTGGGGACGGTGACGTCGAAGAGGGTCGCCATGAGCTTCTGGGAGAGCCAGATGGTTTCGTCTTCGTAGCGGACTTCGATGCCTTGTTCGCCGCTTTGGGCGGTGAAGATCAGGAATTCGGCGGTGCTGTTGCGGATTTGAAGCGATTTTTTCTTCATAAATTCTTCACCCACCCCGCCAATCCATCCACATCCTCATCCAACCGCCGATCATACTCCAAAATAGAAGATCGCTTTCGGATCTCGCCAAGAAACGCTTTCCCCCGGGATGAGATCCGATCTGCATCCCGAAGCGCGGCGGCATTGGAGACGGCGATCAACTGCGTCGCCACCACCTGCTGGAGCAAAGTGATCACCTCCCGGGCGGAAAGAGCCGCATTCAGCCCCATGCTGACTTTGTCCTGATTGTGGACCTCGGTGGGCCGGGAGGTCACCGTATCCGGGGCGGTGCGTTGGATGGCCCGCGCCGTCAGGGCGCTGCAGGTGATCTGAAGGGCTTTGAGACCGCATCCGGTATATCCGACCAGGCTTTCGGGAAGGCCGCTGTTGAGACGGGAATCGACCATGAGGGCGAACTGACGGTCCAGAAGGTCGGCGATCGAGGCGGCGGCGTTTTTGAGGAGGTCCATGGCCAGGGCCACATGGCCGCCGTAGAAATTGCCTGCAAAGATTGTCTCGCCGGTGTCCGGGTCGACGATGGGGTTGTCGTTGACGCTGTTCAGCTCCCGTTCGATCTGCTGTTCGGCCCAGGTCAGGGCGTCCCGGGTCGCGCCGATCACCTGGGGGGCGCAGCGAATGGAGTACGGGTCCTGAACCATGCGGCCGCTTTCGTCTCCGGAATCCATGAGTCCGCTGCCGGAGAGTGCTTCCTGAATGGCGGCGGCCGAGGCGATCTGGCCGGGGTGGCCTTTGAGACGGTGGGCGGTGGGATGAAAGGCCTGGGATCGG
>JAABSQ010000490.1 GCA_011390315.1 Desulfobacteraceae bacterium | reverse complement strand
TCGATTAAGACGCTGAATTCAGAGGAATCGATCGCCGAGGCGGCCAAGGCCGGGGAAACCCCAACCCCCAAAACCGAGGCGGATTCGAAAACAAGGTCCGAAACCGAATCCTCGGACCTTGAAAAAAAACCCGAAGGGATGAATGTCAAACCCACACCCGCGGTTTTAAATGAAACAGCGGATGACAAACCACATTCTCCAAAATCCAATAAAAAATCGAAACATCAGACCGCTGCGATCGCCCCTCAGCTGGCGCAGCTGGCTTCCGATGGACCGGAGGCAGAAAAATAAACCCGTTTTCCTGAAAACGGTTCTCCTTTTGAGACTCTCTTCACTTCAGCCTTTCAGCCGACGCCTCTACTTCCCGACGCATTCGCATCGACTTTTCTGCTGATTCACCAAGCATAGAGAAGATAATCGCTCATCCGCGCCGTCGACCCGGTAGTTTTGGCAGGTCGACGGCCGCCCCTTCCGAAGAGCGCCGGAAGGAGAGATAGCCTTCGATGAAAAGGGGTGGAATTTTGCCGAAGGACCGGTCCGTCTGGTGAAAAGCCCGGCGAACCGGTCCCTCCCGATGGGTTGGCGTAAAATCGGGGAAAGTGGGGTGAAAAGGTTTACTTCTTAACGATCACCCAGATGGCGTGAATCAGGCCGGGCACATATCCCAACAAGGTGAGCAAAATATTCAACCAGAAATGAAGCCCCAAGCCGACCTGAAAAAACACGCCGATGGGGGGAATAATCAATGATAAAATAATTCGAATAAAATCCTTGCCGCCTTCGCTCATGGGTTTTCCTCCTTACGTTTGGTTTTCATGTCGCGGCCCAAGCCGTTTCATGAGCATGTTCATTCTGAACCCCCATATTCCCCCATACCGCAGTAAAAGAAAATGAGGGAAACGACTTATTTTTCAGGATGAAAACCTGTATTGCATCAAAAGCAATGCAGTCGCCTGCTCATGAAATCATCAAAATTCGATTCCTTTCTGTGCCTGAATCCCTGCCGCATAGTGGTGTTTGATCGCCGCCATTTCGGTGACCATATCGGCGGCTCGGATCAACCCGTCCGAGGCATTTCTTCCGGTGACCAGGATATGAACCTCCTCGGGCCGGTTTTCCAGAAACGAAACCACCTCCGCCTCTTCCAGCATTTTATAGGTGATCAGATAGGTGAGTTCATCCAGAATCACCAACCGGTAGGCGCGGGAATCGATCTTTTCTCTGGCCAGAGACCAGGCATCCCGGGCCAGGGCGGTGTCTTTTTCGAAATCGTCCGATGTCCAGGTGAATCCCCGACCCATGACATGGAATTCCAGCAGGTCCCCGAACCGTTCAGCCGATATTTTTTCACCATAGGTCCAGGCGCCTTTGAGAAACTGAATCACGCACACCCGGTATCCGTGACCCAGGGCGCGAAACGCCGTCCCCAGGGCCGCGGTGGTTTTTCCTTTTCCCGCCCCTGTGTTCACCATCAACAAACTCTTTTTCATGGCTTTCCTCCCTATCGTCCTTCATTTCAGATGCCGCCCAAACACCGACCGATCACGGAAATCGCAGATATAGCATCCTCCTTATCGACAATAAATACAGAAATTGCCGTATATACAAGGTCCATACGATCTGTCATGTTGAGAGACCCCGACATAAAGCCGAGGAGGACCTTCGATCGACACCGGGTTTCAGAAGGTCGATCACATACGCGCATAAATCAAGAAAGAAGAATATGAACAACAAAATTCAAAAACCGGGTGAGGAAAAACAAAATTTCTTGAAACGAAACATTTGGTTCCTTCTATTGTGGCTGTTGCTGATCTATTTTCTGGTCGGCCGAAGCTATTCCGATGTGCGGCAGATTCCTTACACCCAGTTCAAGGAAAACCTGAAGGGCGGCAATCTTTCCAGTATCCATGTGAAAGGGGAAGAGATCACCGGCGAATTCAAAAAGGAGATCACGGTCGGCGAGGGAGAGAATGCGTCCACACTCAAATACTTTAAAACCATCCTCCCTTCTTTTCCCGACCCCGGCCTGATGGATCAGCTGGAAAAAAAAGGGGTGACCATTCGGACCGAATCCACCGAAGCCTCCTGGTTCGCCACCCTGCTCATCACGCTGTTGCCGTGGGTTCTGATTATCGGATTTTTTGTCTACAGCTCCAAAAAGTTTCAGGAGCGGATGGGCGGAGGCGGCGCCGGACTCTTCAAATTCGGCAAATCCAAAGCCAAGCTCTATACCCGATCCACCACCCAGGTCACCTATGAGAATGTGGCCGGACTGGCCAACGCCAAAAAAGAGCTTCAAGAGATTGTCGAATTTCTCAAAAATCCGTCCAAGTTCCAGAAACTGGGAGGCAAACTGCCCAAGGGGATCCTTCTGGCCGGCCCCCCGGGGACCGGAAAAACCCTGCTGGCCCGAGCCACCGCCGGAGAGGCCGAGGTACCTTTTTACAGCATCAGCGGCTCCGAGTTTATTGAAATGTTCGTGGGGGTGGGCGCCTCCCGGGTCCGGGACATGTTCAAGCAGGCCAAACAGGATGCACCGGCCATCATTTTCATCGATGAGCTCGATTCCATCGGCCGGGTGCGGGGCACCGGGGTCGGGGGCGGCCATGACGAACGGGAACAGACCCTCAACCAGATCCTCTCGGAGATGGACGGATTTTCCTCCCGGGAATCGGTGATCATTCTGGCGGCCACCAACCGGCCGGATGTACTCGACCCGGCCTTGATTCGCCCGGGCCGCTTCGATCGCCGCATCATTCTGGAGAATCCCC
>JAABSQ010000502.1 GCA_011390315.1 Desulfobacteraceae bacterium | reverse complement strand
TGGCGGCGGGAATCGCCTTTTATTATGCGGAAAAACGGGCCAGGGACCCGATCCTGTCTCTGGAATTTTTTAAGGTGGGGGGATTCCGGACCGGAAACGGCGCCGCATTTTTCAGCAGCTTCGCCATCTTTTCGGTCTCGGCCTTTTCGCCCCTGTTCATTCAGGGGGCGCTCTCGGGCACCCCGGCCGAGGTGGGCATCGTGATGGTCTTTCTCAGCCTGGGATGGTCGGTGGGGGCGCTCTTCTGCGGGCAGATGGTCCACCGGATTTCGGAAAAGCCCGCCTCCCTGGCCGGGGCCCTGTTTCTGATCGCCGGCTCCGCCATGATGATCCGGTTTACCGCCGACACCTCCCTGGTCATCTGCTCCATCGCCCTGACACTGGCCGGTCTGGGCATGGGGTTCGTTTCCATCTCCACCCTGCTGGTGGTTCAGAACAGCCTCGACAGCGGAGACCTCGGGGTGGCGACCTCCTCTCACCAGTTTACCCGCACCCTGGGCGGAACAGTGGGGATCGGGGTCTGCGGCGGCATCATCACCGCAGGCTTCGGCGGCGACCTGGAGGATCTCGTCCCGGGCGGTCTTCCGGATACGGTATCGGAGCTGATTCGCCGCAATTTTGAGAATGTATTTCGGCCCGAGGTCCAGGCCCTTCTGCCGACGGACGTCCTGAAAACCCTTCAGGGGTCCATCGGCCAAAACATTCTGCTGGTCTTTCAGGCCGCCCTGATCGCCTCCCTGGTCTGTTTTCTGTTCAGCCTGCTTCTGCCCCGGTCCCACCGGGCCGGATAGATCAGGTCCGCCGACGGTCGGATCATTCGAACAGCGGCCATGGTCACCGTTTCGGCCATCCCGGCCGCCCCATTCTTCAGGTTTGGCCGAAACGATGATCAGTGCCCGAATTCCCGGCCGCTGCTTCCAGTGCGGGGATCGTCAGGCTTCGGCAAAAAGTCGGTTTAGAATCCGCTCGAGATCCCGCAACCGGTAGGGCTTGGGGATCATCCCGCAAAACCCCCAGAGGGTGCAGTCGGCCATCACCGGATCACCGCCATACCCGCTGGAGACGATCGCCTTGATGGACCGGTCCATCTCCCGCAGGGCCTGAATGGTCTCCTTGCCGCCCATCCCGCCCTGAACCGTCAGATCCAGGATCACCGCATCAAAGGGACGCCCCGACTTGCGGGCTTTGATGTACTCCAGCAGGGCTTCTTCGCCGCAGCCGGCGACCGCCGTCTCATACCCGAGGCGGTCGAGCATTTGTTCCAGCAGCCGTTGCAGCATCTGTTCGTCGTCCATCACCAGAATCCGGCCTTTCGAGGCCCTGAAACCGCCGCCTTCCGGTTCTTCATCGTCGCATTCGCATCCGTCGTACACCAAGGGCAGGCCGATATCCAGCGAGGAAACCGCTCCCCCTGCCGCAAATTCCGACTCGACCGTATCCCCGACAAAACGACACCCGATCTCATCCGGAAGCATGCCCTTTATTTTCTCAGAACACATAACCATGATCCATCCTCCTTCCCCTTTAGGACATTCTCCCCCCTTACCCGCCAATTCGGCGCACAACGCGCCGCCTGCGGGTTCGGCCGACATTCCTTCTCCCCGACTTCTCCCCTGAAGGGATGAAGAGACGACCGGCCCCGCCCGGTCCATCCGCTGTTTGCAGGTTAATATTTTTCAAACTCCGATTCATTGCCTTCCCACTCCGCTTCGGGTTCCTCCATCCGAATGACCTGGTTCGGCGGCACCTCCATGGCGCCGTTGTATTCCCGGTCCCGGCCGGTTTCCCGTCCGCCGCCGGTCTGCCGGGTGTGGGCGATTTTCCGGGTGGACCGACCCCGTCCGCCGCTGTGGGACGCGCGGCTTCGGCCGTTGCCGTTGATCTTGAAAAAATCGATGGTGGCCTGAAGCTGTTCGGCCTGGGAGGCCAGCCCCTCGGAGGTGGAGGCCATCTCTTCGGACACCGAGGCGTTCTGCTGAATCACATTGTCGAGCTGCTGAATCGCCTTGTTGATCTGGTCCGCTCCGGAGTTCTGTTCGTTGCAGGCCGCGCTGATCTCCTGAACCAGTTCGGCGGTCCGTTGAATATCGGGCAGAATGCCGGTCAGCATGTCGCCGGCCTGCTCCGCCACCGCCACGCTGGAGACCGACAGAGCACTGATTTCCCCGGCCGCCGTCTGGCTCCGCTCGGCCAGTTTGCGGACCTCCGAGGCCACCACCGCGAATCCCTTGCCGTGCTCTCCGGCCCGGGCCGCCTCGATGGCCGCATTCAGGGCCAAGAGATCGGTCTGCCGGGCGATCTCCTCGATGATGGAGATCTTCTCGGCGATCTCTTTCATGGCGGTGACCGTTTCCGACACCGCCTTGCCGCCGGCCCGGGCGTCTTCGGCGGATTTCAGCGCGATTCTTTCGGTTTCGGCGGCATTGTCGGCGTTCTGGCGAATGTTGGAGGCCATCTGCTCCATGGAGGAGGAGACCTCTTCGGCCGAGGCCGCCTGTTCCGACGCCCCCTGGGACATCTCTTCGGAACTGGCGCTCAGTTCCTGGCTGCCGGAGGAGACGTTGTCCGCCGCGGCTTTCACATCCGCCACAATGTTCCGAAGCCGCCCGATCATGCCTCGAAGCGCATCGGCCAGCATCCCGACCTCGTCTTTCTGGTCGATGTCGATGTCGGCGGTCAGGTCCCCGCCGGACACCTGTTTGGCGAAATCCACCCCCATCAGCATCGGATTGACGATGCCCCGGGTGATAACCACGGCGATGATGACCCCGAGGATCAGTGCGACCAGAAGCCCTGCGATCATGATTTTAGAGGAAAGCCCGAGTGACCTCTGGGCCTGTTCGGCGATATCCATGGTCTCTTCGATGCCCTTTTCGGCCACCGCTTTGGCTTCCGCCAGCAGTTCCTCCGCCACATCCACCCGTCTATTACTGAGGTCCTCTTGGGCGATCCAGGCTTCCAGCAGATCATTCATGGCTTTCTGATAGCCATCGGCGGCGGATCGGACATTGGCGAGCATTTGTACATGACTGTCCATTCGGGTGATGGTGCTCAGTTCCGCCATCTTGGCATCGATCTGAGAGAAAATTTTGAGGGCTTCCCGCATCACGCCGGGGTCTCGGGTGGCCTGGGATTTGAAATTTCCCACGCGAACAGCGTTTCCCAGATCAATGATTTCGTTGATGAGGATGTTTTTTTGAAGCCGTTCATTCAGTTGTTCCTGGCCGGCGATGGTCCCGAATTCTTCCCGCATGAGCCGGTTCTGGTCCGCTAGGAAATCTTTGGAATTTGAAAGAAAATTGACGGCAGAGACATCCATCTGGTTCCGCATCCGGTTGATTTCACCATTTCTTTCGACGGTCTCTGCCGCCATTTCCTCATATTTCGCCACCCGGTCTTCCACAATCCTGATCGCCTCTTTCAGCTTGGTCAGATGGCGCGATCGGGCCGCCAGGTCTTCGGCGTCCCTCAAATGGGCTTTGACTTCTTCAAGATACGACAAGCCCTGATCCAAGAACCGCTGCTCCTGGGAATAGGCATACCCCCGCATGTTGAACATGGTCATCAATGAAGCCCGCTCCACCCGATTGGCCACCTCCACCTCGGCGACGTATTCGTCCGAGAGCACCTTCGATTGGCCGGCCATTCGGGTCATGGTCCAGGACGCCATTCCGCCGAGGATAAATGCGATCAGCAGCAGCATGCCGAACCCGATTCCCATTTTTGTGGATAGTTTCAAATCTTTCATCTTCCGCCTCCTGAGTTTAAGGGTTCCTTTGGTATTCACCAACCATCAGGAATGGAGCGCCGACCGCAGGGGTTTTGTTTCTCTTTGAAGCATTTTATCCAGGACGGCGGCGACATCGGAAAAATCGCCGTGTGCGTAGGATATATACCGCGGATAGAGGGTATGCCCCAGGGCAATGGTGTCGCCGAAACGGTCGGGCAGGATCAATACGATTCGAAGGTCCGTGAGCAGGTACCGAATTCGAAGCAGATTCAACAGTTCCGGACCCGTTGCGGGAACCAGCACCAGTATATCAAAGGTATGGCCGGGTTGCCGCAAGCTTCGGCTGAGATCGTCCACGGTCCGGTACGCCCGAATGTCTTCCGAGGGCGCCAATTCCCGAAGAATCCCTTCGATCCGTTCTCCATCCCGATTGTTTTCACTGAAATAGATTGCAACATTCACAGTGTTCATAAGGAATCTCGTTTCATGATTGATAACACCCGATGCTACCAAGAAACATGCCAGGAACCGGAAAAAGAAAATTTCCTAAGAATTTCAGAAAATTAAAAGATGAGAAAAGAAAGAACAGAGAACAAGATTCGACAGGCATATTCATGATTCCGAACCGATGTTCCGAATGCGGAACATCGGTCCGGAAAAGCGACCCCTGGAAAGCCGGCGGTTGCCGGGCTGAAGACTTCCGGTTCCACCCCCTGATCCATATGGGATCAATATGGATCAATATTTTTCAAATTCGGCGTCTTTTCCTTCCCAGTCCGTGTCCGGTTCATCCATCTGAATGACCTGATTGGGGGGAACCTCCATGGCGCCGTTTCTGTATTCCCGTTCGCGCCGGGTGCTGCGGCCGCCGCTCTTCTTGTGTTGAACGGGGGCGGAGGTTCGGGTGGACCGTCCGCCGCCGTAACCCAGCTGACGTCGACCGTTGCCGCTGATCTTGAAAAAATCGATGGTGGCCTGAAGCTGTTCGGCCTGGGAGGCCAACCCCTCGGAAGTGGAGGCCATCTCTTCGGACACCGAGGCGTTCTGCTGAATCACATTGTCGAGTTGCTGAATCGCCTTGTTGATCTGGTCCGCTCCGGAGTTCTGTTCGTTGCAGGCCGCGCTGATCTCCTGAACCAGTTCGGCGGTCCGCTGAATGCCGGGCAGGATTCCGGTCAGCATTTCCCCGGCCTGTTCGGCCACCGCCACGCTGGAGACCGACAGCTTGCTGATCTCGCCGGCCGCCTTCTGGCTCCGCTCGGCAAGTTTTCGGACCTCCGAGGCCACTACCGCGAATCCCCTGCCGTGTTCCCCGGCCCGGGCCGCCTCGATGGCCGCGTTCAGGGCCAACAGATCGGTCTGCCGGGCGATCTCCTCGATAATGGAAATCTTCTCGGCGATGTCCTTCATGGCAACCACCGTCTCCGATACCGCCTTGCCGCCGGCCTGGGCGTCTTCAGCCGATTTCAGCGCAATCCGTTCGGTTTCGGCGGCGTTGTCGGCGTTCTGGCGAATATTGGAGGCCATCTGCTCCATAGACGAGGAGACCTCTTCGGCCGATGCGGCCTGCTCGGATGCCCCCTGGGACATCTCTTCGGAACTGGCGCTCAACTCCTGGCTCCCGGAGGAGACATTGTCCGAGGCGGCCTTGACGTCCCGCACGATGTCCCGCAGCCGGGCGATCATTCCTCTCAGGGCATCGGCCAGCAGGCCCACCTCGTCTTTCTGATCGATGTCGATGTCCGCCGTCAGGTCTCCGTCCGATACCTGCCGGGCGAAATCCACCCCCTTCAACATCGGGTTGACGATCCCCCGGGTGATGATCACTGCAATGATGCAGCCGATGATCAGGGCCACGATAAGCCCGGCGATCAAGATCTTGGAAGAAAGAGACAAAGAGGCTACGGCCTGGTCCGCAATGGCCATGGTCTCCTCGATTCCTTTTTCAGATACGGCTTTGGTTTCGGCAAGAACGCCTTCACCCGCGGTCTCCCGCTTTGCATTGAGATCTTCCAGGGCCTCCCATGCACCCAACAGCTCGATCATTGATTTCTCGTAATTATCCGCCGCGGTTCGAACATCGGCCAGCATTTTGATATGGCTGTCCAGGCGGGTGATGGTCCTCAGATCGGCCATTTTGGAATCGATGTCCGCGAACAGCTTGAGGGCCTCCCGCATCGCCTCGGGCTGACGGGTCGCCTGGGATTTGAAGTTGCTCACTCGAATGGCGTTGGCCGAATCGATGATGTCGTTGATCAAAATATTTTTTCGCAGCCGCTCATTGAGCTGTTCCGGACCGGCGACAGCCGATTCGAATTCCTCCTGCAGGAGGCGGTTCTGGTCGCCCAGAAAGTTTTCCGAATTGGAAATAAAACCGGCCGCCGAGACATCCATCTGCTCCCGCATACGGGCGATTTCATCGTTTCTCTTGACGGTTTCTTCGGCCATTTTCTCGTATTCGCCCACCCGGTCTTCCACCACCTTGACCGCCTCTCTGAGTTTGTCCAGATGGGGCGATTTGGCCGCCAGGTCCTCGGCAGCGGCCAATCGGGTCTTCACCTCTTCAAGGTAAGCCATCCCTTGTTCCAGAAACCGCTGTTCCTGGGTATAGGCATACCCCCGCATGTTGTACATGGTCATCAATGAAGACCGCTCCATCTCGTTGGCCACTTTCACTTCCGGAACATACTCATTGGACAGTACGCCCGATTCCATCGCCATTCGGGTCATTATCCAGACCGCCATGCCCCCCAGAATGAAAGCGATCAGGAGCAGTATGCCGAACCCGATGCCCATTTTTTTCGATAATTTCAAATTCTTCACCGTTCGCCTCCTGAAGTTAAAGGTAGTATTTGGAACCTATCTCGGACATAATGCCTACGCCTGTATAAATTCGGGTATACCGGTTCCATTCCGCCGCTCATAAGTATATCAAGTACCGTGCCAACTGATTCAGAGGCTGAATTACGACATCGATTCAACAACTTGAAAAATTTGAGGGGATTCGGAAGGGGATGAAGGGAACCCGGAATGCTCAAAACCGCGGACGAATGTTCACAATTCGGAACATTCGTCCGCGGATGGAATCACCGACTGCGTCCGGCAGGCTTTCAGGACCAGCCCATCCGGGAAATGTTATGTTTTTTCATCAGGTTGTACAGGGTGGTCCGGCCCATGCCGGAGATTCGGCAGGCATCCTTGATGGAGCCCCGGGTATAGGCCATCAGATCTTTGAGGTAGGCGGTTTCCGCCTCGGCCAGCACCCGGTCGCGGTAGTCCTTGAAACCGGGGGGCGTTTCGGCGGAAGCCGGGCGGTGAGGACCGGGCGTCGAAGCAGGGGCCGAGGCCTCGCCGCTCACCTCCTGAACCGAAGAGCGGGCCATCTGCACCCGAATCCGTTCGGGCAGATGCTTTGGAAACAGGGTCGGTTCATACCGGGTTTCGGCGAACACCCCTTCCAGGGTATTGATCAGCTCCCGAACATTGCCGGGCCAGTCGTAGGCGTGAAGGGCTTCGAAAAAATCGGGGGAAAAGCCTTTGGTTTCGGCTTCATACTTGTCGCAGATGAGCGACATGTAATAGACGGCCAGCTCCTTGATGTCCGATTTGCGGACCCTCATGGGCGGAATCTCAAAGGTCAGGGCCCGCAGCCGATGCAGCAGGTCTTCCCGAAACCGGCGCTCGCCGACCATCTTCGAAAGGCTTCGGTTGGTGGCGGCGATGAGCCTGAAGTCGCTTCGAATCTCTTTTTTTCCGCCCACCGGCCGAAACCGGCGTTCCTGAAGAAACCGCAGAAAGGATTTCTGAATGGCCAGGGGAAGCTCCCCGATCTCATCCAGAAACAGGGTGCCGCCGTGGGCCTGCTCGATCAACCCCATTCGAAACCGGTCGGCCCCGGTGAAAGCCCCCCGCTCATGGCCGAACAGGGCGCTTTCCACCAGGGTTTCGGGCAGGGCCGCGCAGTCCACCACCACGAAACTCTTATCGGCCCGTCCGCTGTTGGCATGGATGATTCGAGCGAAGAGCTCCTTGCCGGTGCCGGTTTCGCCGGTGACCAGGGTATGGGCCTCGGAATTGGCGGCCCGGGCCAGAAAATCCCGGCAGGTCCGCATCTGAGAACTCGACCCGATCAGCCCCTCGGCTTGAAGGGCCCGGGCCGGTTGGGGGGTCTGCTTGAGGTCTTCCCGGTACTGCAAGACCCGGTTGAGGGTGAGCAGAATCTTTTCCGGAGAAAAGGGCTTCTGGATGTAGTCCCAGGCCCCGTTCTTGACCGCCATTTCGGCGCCGTCCTGGTCCCCGTAGCCGGTGATGATGACCACCTCGGGCCGTGAGGGCAGGTCCCGGAACTGCGCCACCAGATCCAGGCCGCAGCCGTCGGGCAGCCGCACATCCAGAAAAACCGCATCAAAGGCCCGGCCTTCGGCCGCCGCCAGCCCGAGCCGAAGGGTTTGAGCCGCGGCGGCGGTATGCCCGCCCAGCCGCTCCACCATTTTGGTCAGCAGTTTGCAAGTGGCCGGATCATCATCGATAATCAGGACATTGGCCATTCAGGAACTCCTAAAAGGGGTTATTCTTTCGAGTGATCGAGCCATTTTCGAATCACCCGATAGACGGTCCGGGTATCGAGCGGCTTGGGAATCAGGTCTGCGATATCGGCCGCGGCCAGCTCCTCGGGGGTGATCCGCCCGTGGTGTCCGGTACACAGAAGGATCGGCACCTCCGGCCGAATGCGCTTCATCTCCCGGGCCAGGTCGATGCCGGTGATCCGGGGCATCAGCAGATCGGTCACCACCAGGTCGAACCGCTCCCGGCGCCGGCGAAAGGTCTCCAGGGCCGCGGGACCGTCCGTTTCGATAGTCACCCGATAGCCGACCCGCACCAGGAGCTTTTGCGCCACCCGGGCCACCGGCGCCTCATCGTCCACCACCAGAATGTGTTCGTCGCCCCCCGCCGCCGGCTCGACCGGTCGAACCGCGGGCGGGGCCGCCGGTGCTTCGATTTCCGGAAAGAAGACTGAAAAACAGGTCCCTTCTCGGGGTCGGCTGTGAACCGCGATCAGGGCGTCATGGGATTTGACGATGCCGTTGACCACCGCCAGCCCCAGTCCGGTCCCTTCACCGGCGGTTTTGGTGGTATAATAGGGTTCGAAAATCCGGTCCAGCACCGCCGGTTTCATGCCGGGCCCGGTGTCCCGCACCCGAAGTCGAATCCAGGAGCCCGGACGGGAAGGGACGCCGACGGGAAGCATCTCCGGAGCCGGATCGGCCCGGTCCAGCAAAATCTCCAGCAGGCCGTTGTCGGCCATGGCCTGGACCGCGTTGGTGCAAAGGTTCATCAGCACCTGGTGAACCTGGGTGGGGTCCGCCAGAACCACGGCCCCGTCGCATTCGAGATCTTCACGAATTTCGATGGTGGCGGGTATGGAGGCGCGCAGAAAGTCGACGGCCTCCTCGATCACGTCGGCCATTCGCACCGGCGTTTTCTCCTGTTTCGACCGACGGCTGAAGGTCAGAATCTGCCCCACCAATCGCCGGGCCCGGTATCCGGCCTGAAGCAGCTCATCAAGATCATCCCGCACCAGGCTGTCTTCGGGAATCTCCAGCCGCATCAACTCGCCGTTGCCGATGATCACCCCGAGGATGTTGTTGAAGTCGTGGGCGATCCCGCCGGCCAGGGCGCCGATGGCCTCCATCTTTTGGGACTGGCGAAGCCGGCGCTCCAGCCGCTGTTTTTCCGCCTGGGCCTGTCGCCGGGCCGCCTCCTGTTTTCGGGTGTACAGACCGAACGCCAGATCGTCCGCCACCTCCCGGAACAGCTCCCGGTCGACCTCGAACCCCCGGGGAATCGCCGCCGCGATCACCCCGAAGAGGTCCCCGCCGTAGGCCATTCGAGCGGCCAGGATACCGCCGACCGAACCGTTTTCCCGGTATGGGCAGGGATCGCAGAACTCGGAAGGCGTTTCCGCCGCGAAGATGCCGGGATCGGCCAGGGCCATTTTACAGCAGGGGGTGAGCCGCCCCTGTTTCAGATTTTCGAAGACCGGATCGAACCCCCGGCCCATTCCGGCTTCGGCATAATCGGTCAACCGGCGGGTTTCATCGATCAGGGCGATCCAGGCCCCCGAAAACCCGCGGATTTCAGTCAAGGTGCGGCAGACGCCGGTCAGAAGAGCGCCCCGCTCGGGCTCCCGCAGGATCAGCTGATTCACCCGCCGCACCGCCGCCAGCATGCGGTTGAGTTGTCGAATCTTGTTTTCGGCCCGATTCGCTTTCGAATGTTTCGCCGGGTCTTCCATCCGGATTTTCGAGGTCCTTTTTTATCGGATTTTTCCGCCGGGCTTTTCTCGGCCGGGGGTTCCCCGAAACAGTTCGGTCCCATGCCCGCCTTTCTGAAGCAGGGTCGATCCCGCCGACTTCAGCCGCGATCCTGAATCGTATCATAATCCACGATTCGATGGAATAAAAAGAAGCAAAAATAAAACGCTTTACAAAAAACATGCCAAAAACTAATTTCCGGTCTTGACATCCCCTGAATTCGGATTATTTTTAAACACGAAAAGAAAAATTAAAACTTTTTAAAACAATTATTTACAAAACAACTGAATCGGCCGTTCGCATCGCGGATTTTTTTTGAAGCGATGGGAGCCGCCATTCACAGGAGGAAACATTATGAGTAAAATTATAGGAATCGACCTCGGAACCACCAATTCATGCGTCTCGGTCATGGAGGGCGGAGAAGCCAAGGTCATCACCAATCCCGAAGGCGGGCGCACCACCCCGTCCATGGTGGCCATGGCCGGCAACGGTGAACGGCTGGTGGGTCAGGTCGCCAAGCGACAGGCGGTCACCAACCCGGAAAATACGGTCTTCGGCATCAAACGGCTGATCGGCCGAAAATTCGATTCGCCGGAGGTGCAAAAGGACCTCAAGGTGCTGCCCTATAAAATCGAACGGGCGTCCAACGGGGATGTCCGCATTCGGCTTAAGGAGAAGCCATACAGTCCGGCGGAGATTTCGTCCTTTATCCTGGCTCATCTCAAGAAGACGGCCGAGGAATACCTGGGCGAAAAGGTCACCGATGCGGTGATCACGGTGCCGGCCTACTTCGACGACAGCCAGCGCCAGGCCACCAAAGACGCCGGAAAGATCGCCGGCCTCAACGTGCAGCGGATCATCAACGAGCCGACCGCGGCATCCCTGGCCTACGGCATGGACAAGAAAAAAGAGGGCGTGATCGCGGTCTTCGACCTGGGCGGCGGCACCTTCGACATCTCCATCCTGGAGATCGGCGAGGGGGTCTTCGAGGTCAAGGCGTCCCACGGCGACACCCATCTGGGCGGCGAGGATTTCGACCTGCTGATCATCGACTACCTGGCCGACGAATTCCGAAAGGACCAGGGCATCGATCTTCGCAACGACAAAATGGCCCTGCAGCGACTCAAGGAAGCGGCGGAAAAGGCCAAGATGGAGCTCTCCTCGTCCATGGAGACCGACGTCAATCTGCCCTTTATCACGGCGGACGCCTCCGGGCCCAAGCACCTCAACGTGCGGCTGACCCGGGCCAAGCTGGAAGGGCTGGTGGCCGACCTGCTGAACCGGCTGGACGGCCCCTGCAAGACCGCCATGAAGGATGCGGGCGTATCCGCTGCCGACATTCAGGATGTCATCCTGGTCGGCGGCATGACCCGAATGCCCGCGGTTCAGGAACGGGTTCAGAAGATTTTCGGCAAGACCCCGAGCAAGGGCGTCAACCCGGACGAGGTGGTCGCCCTCGGGGCCGGCATTCAGGCGGGCGTGCTCAAGGGCGACGTCAAGGACGTGCTCCTGCTCGACGTGACCCCGCTCTCGCTGGGGATCGAAACCCTGGGCGGCGTCATGACCCGGCTGATCGACAAGAACACGACCATTCCGACCCGCAAGAGCGAGGTCTTCTCCACGGCCGAAGACAACCAGACCGCGGTAACGGTCCATGTGCTTCAAGGGGAGCGCGAAATCGCCTCGGGCAACAAGTCCCTGGGCCGGTTCGAACTGGTGGGCATTCCGCCGGCGCCCCGGGGCATGCCGCAGATCGAGGTCACCTTCGACATCGACGCCAACGGCATCGTGAATGTCTCGGCCAAGGACAAGGCCTCCGGCAAGGAGCAGTCGATTCGGATCACCGCCTCCAGCGGCCTGACCCGGGAAGAGATCGACCGGCTGGTGCGGGATGCCCAAATGCATGCCGATGAAGACAAGCTCAAAAAAGAGCTGGTGGAGGCCCGCAATACCGCGGACGCCCTGATCCATCAGACCGAAAAGACCCTGGCCGAGCACGGCGGCAAGCTGGACCCCGAGTCCCGGTCCGAAATGGAGATGGCCATCGCCGACCTCAAGAAGGCCAAAGACGGCGACGACGCAGCCGAAATCAAACGGCTGACCGAAGCCCTGATGCAGGCATCCCACAAACTGGCCCAAGCCATGTACGGCCAGGCCGGCGGGGCACAGGGTCCCGAAGCCGGCGCCCGGCAGGACGGGCCGTTTGAAGGATTCGGCGAAGGCTTCGGCCCGGGCGGTCCTGGCGGTCCGAGTCAGGGCGGCCGAACCGGCGGACACGCACAGGGTCATCAGACCCGCGAGTCTTCGGATGAAGATGTCATCGATGCGGAATTTGAAGAAGTGGCGTGATTTCTCTCCCGCTTTTCATGCGGGATAAAAATAATGGGGCGGCGGCTCCCTTCGGGGAGCGCCGCCCTTTTTTTATCGCCCGACATGAAGGGCTACTGAAAAGCAACCTGACCATCGACAAGACGGGCGCCGATCTTCTCTTAAAGGCCTGAAAAGCTGTGGATTCAATTACGACAAAGATCCAAGCCGTTTATAATAAAATTCATATCTTTTCATTGGAACCAATTTAGTTGATAATCGGGTCAATTTGACAAAGATCGTTTGACATCCCGTCCATATCAGGATATCTCCGGATGAACTCGTGCGAAATTTCCGCCTGCCTTATTAATTTATCGTAGTCAAGCCTCTGGATTGAATTCATGACCCAGGATGTTTTTGGAAATGGCTGATTTAGAAGAAGATTGCTGGTTATCGATGCAGGAGATATGCAGATATTTCGGGGTCGGCAGAGACACGGTCTATAAATGGATCAACGGCCATGACATGCCCGCAGAGCGCATGGGCCGTTTGTGGAAATTCAAAAAAGATGCGGTGGACGCATGGGTGAAAGCCGGCGGCGCGACCGGAGGCCCGAAACGTATATCCGGGTCCATCTTGAATGCTCAAAGATACAGCATGTCCTTTACCACGGGCAGTCTGTTCCATGGAGAATCGGTAACCCTGGCCACGTTGTTTCTTGAATTAAACGACTGGAAAACCGTTCGAGAGAAGGTGCTCTCCGATAATCTATTGCAGGCCAGAACCCTGAACACATCGAAACGGGTTTGCAGTGAGATTATCTCCCGCCTAAAGATGCTCGATCGCCGGGAAATCGATCTGCTGGTTCATGGGAATACCCAGGAGCAGGGATACCTCTTGTGGATAGCTGTTTGCCGACGCTACCGGTTCATCGGGGAGTTTGCGGTGGAGGTTGTCCGGGAGCGCTATCTTAGCCTTCAGAACGACCTGTCGGCGGAAGAATTTGATTCATTTTTCAATAAAAAATCGGAATGGCATCCCGAGTTGGAGAACATTCGGCCGGCGACCCGGATCAAACTGCGCCAGGTGCTGTTCAAGATTCTGCGGGAAGCCGAGCTTCTGACTGCGGACAATACCCTGAATGCGGCCATGCCGAGTCCGCGGCTTCTGGCGGCGATCGCGCCGGACAGGCGGGACAGCATTGCATTTTTTCCGGTATTTGAAACCGATTCGGTTTAAGTACCTGCGCATATATTTCTGTACCTGATTTTGCAGGGGCAATCCCCCTGTGGTTGCCCCGAGTAGAGGCAGGCACGGGGGCCTGCCTCTACGGATGTTATGAAATTATTGATGAGGTACTTAAGGGGGTGAATCATGGTCATGTCGGGGGTCGACAAAAAACCGATCCAGGACAAATTTCAACACCTCTTCGATGTGATTTCCGGTCAAAGATTTCTCAAGAAACAGGGTCTGGGCAATGAAGTGCCATTTTTCATCTGCCCGTTCGAACCGGAAGAAGCTGTGGAGATGGAAAGGATCCGGCGGCAGCTGGTCAACCGACTGGAGCAGACCGGGGTCCGGGTGCTGGAAATCAACCTGTACGATCTGTCCATCGAAATTCTTAAAGAACGAGGAATCTGGGACCAAATCCTCGAAATGGAAGAAACGACATCCAAAGATCAGCTTAAAGAACTGCTTCAGGGAGTGCTCGACCCGGAAGCCCACCTGGCGCCCGCCATCGCCGCCAGATTCGCAGATACCGAATTCGATGTCTTTTTTCTGTCCGGGGTAGGGGAGGTCTTCCCCTATATCCGGTCCCACAATGTTCTGAACAATCTTCAAAGCACTGCAAAAGAAAAGCCGACCGTCATGTTCTTTCCGGGGGCCTACACCCATTCCCTTGAATCCGGGGCATCGCTCGATCTTTTCGGGCGACTCCGCGACGACAAGTATTACCGGGCTTTCAATATCTTTCACTGCGAACCGTAAGAGGGGGAAAACCGAAATGCCGCTGAAGTCCATTTTCAAAAAGCCGGTGGACCGGCCGATCGAAGGGGTTATCAAAGCGGATGATGAGGCCGGCCTTCGCCTGGAAATCGAAGAGTACGTGCTGACCAACGAGGTGGCCAAACGGCTGGAGCTGTTCCTGGATGCCTACAACAGCTACCAGGGCGCCAACGGGGTCTGGGTTTCGGGGTTTTTCGGTTCGGGCAAATCGCACCTGCTGAAGATGCTGGCTCTTCTTCTGGAAAACCGGGAGATCGACGGGTTGCCCACCCTCGATCTCTTTTTGCCCAAATGCGACGGCAACGAAATTCTGCGGGGGGATCTCAAACGGGCGGTCGCCGTCCCCTCCAAAAGCATTCTCTTCAACATCGATCAGAAGGCCGACGTCATCAGCAAAACCCAGATCGACGCCCTGCTGGCGGTATTCGTCAAGGTGTTCGACGAAACATGCGGCTATTACGGCAAGCACGGGCACATCGCCCAGTTCGAGCGGGACCTGGACGGCCGGGGCCTCTACGAAGATTTCAAGACCGCCTATGAAGCGCTGGCCGGCCGCCCCTGGCGGCAGGGCCGGGAGCAGGCCCTGCTGGAGTCGGTCAACATCGCCAAGGCCTATGCCCGGGTCACTGGAGAAGACCAATCCGCGGCCATGGGGATTCTGGACAAATACCGAAATCAGTACCACGTCTCCATCGAGGACTTCGCCGATCAGGTCAAATCCTATGTGGATGCACAGTCCCCCGATTTTCGGCTCAATTTTTTCATCGACGAGGTGGGCCAGTACATCGCCGACAACGTCAAGCTGATGACCAACCTTCAGACCATCGCCGAGAGCCTGGCCACCAAATGCCGGGGCCGGGCCTGGATCGTGGTCACCTCCCAGAACGACATGAGCCTGGTGCTGGGGGAGATGAGCGCCCAGCAGAGCAATGATTTTTCCAAAATTATGGCCCGGTTCGCCACCAAGATGCTTCTGACCAGCACCAATGTGGCCGAAGTGATTCAGGAGCGGCTGCTGGCCAAGACCGAAACCGGAGCGGAGGCGGTTTCCAGGCTCTACCACCAGCAAAGCAATCATTTCGGGACCCTTTTCGGCTTCACCGACGGCTCCCGAAATTACCGGCTCTACCGGGATGAGGAAGATTTTATCCGAACTTATCCCTTTGTTCCTTATCAGTTCGAGCTGTTTCAGGCAGCCATTGAAGCCCTGTCCCGCCACAATGCTTTTGAAGGAAAACACAGCTCCGTGGGGGAGCGGTCGATGCTGGGCGTCTTTCAGCAGGTTGCCGTCAAAATCAGTGACTACGACATCGGCCAGCTTGCTTCATTCGATCTGATGTTCGAGGGCATTCAGACCGCGCTGAAGGCCCAGACCCAGAAGGCAATTCTGGCGGCCCATCGGCAGCTGGGAGACGTGTTTGCGGTCAAACTCCTGAAGGCCCTGTTTATCGTCAAGTATGTCAAGGAGTTCAAACCGTCCCTTCGGAACCTGTGCGTTTTGATGCTGGATGACTTCGACCGGGACCTTGCCGAGCTTCGAAAGAAGGTCGAAGAGGCCCTCAATGTGCTGGAACAGCAGACCTATATTCAGCGCAGCGGCGAGTTTTACGAGTACCTCACCGATGAGGAAAAGGATGTCGAACAGGAGATCAAAAACACCGAGGTCGAAACCGCCGATGTGGCCGCGGAGCTGGAAAAGATCATCTTCGATCACGTCATCAAAAACAAGAAGATCCGGTACGACGAAAACAAACAGGATTACCCCTTTTCCAAAAAACTCGATGACCGCCTGTATGGCCGGGAATACGAACTGACCATCCACGTCATCACCCCGTTTTATGAAAACGCCGGCAACGAGTTTCTTCTCCAGTCCCACACCATGGGCCGGGATGAACTCCTGGTGGTCCTGCCCGACGACGACCGCCTGCTTCGGGACGCCCTCATGTACAAGCGGACCGAAAAATACATTCGCCAGAACATTTCGGTTACCCAGGAGGAGACGGTCAAACGGATACTCAACGAGAAAAGCTTCCAGAACAGAGAACGCTATGCGGAACTCCAGCAGCGCATCCGGGCGCTTCTGTCCCGGGCCAAGCTCTTTGTGGCGGGCACCCCCATGGAGATCAAGGGGGAGGACCCCCAGGCCCGGATCGTTCGCGGGTTTCATGAACTCATTTCCCGGGTTTATCCGAACCTTCGCATGCTCCGGGGAATCGCCTATTCCGAAAACGACATCGCCAAATGCCTCACCGGCGCCGACGACGGGCTTTTCAAAAACGATGCCGCCACCCTGGCCGAATCGGAGCAGGAGATCCTCGCCTTCATCCAGAGCAACAGCCGGGGCGGGGTGCGCACCACCGTCAAAAGCCTTCTGGAGCGGTTTGAGCGAAAGCCTTACGGCTGGCCTTATCCTGCCGTGCTCTGCACCCTGGCCAAGATCTGCGGCCGGGGCAAGGTAGAGGTTCGAAAAGACGGCAACCTCCTGGAAGAGGCGGATCTGGAACGTGCTTTGCGCAACACACACGGCCACGGCAATGTCGTGGTGGAACCCCAGGTCGAGTTCACCGCCTCTCAGGTTCGCGGTCTGAAAGAATTCTATGAGTATTTTTTCGATGCCCCTCCGCCGGCCGGCGAAGGCAAAGCCTTGGGGAAAGAGACGGGAATCGCCTTTCGGAAGATGAAGACGGCCCTGGATATTCTGGCCGCCAAGACGGACCGGTATCCGTTCCTGACGGCGCTCGCCCCGGTGCTTGAAAAACTGGAGGAGCACTCCGACAAGCCCTACACCTGGCACCTGACCGAGCTTCTCCTTGAAGAAGATCTCCTGCTCGACATGAAGGAGAATGTCATCGATCCGATCCGCAAATTCATGAACGGCTCCCAGAAAAAGATCTTTGACAACGCCCGCCGGTTTTCTCAGACCCAGGAAACCAATTTTGCGTACATCAACGAACTGGATTCCGGAAAGGGTGAAGTCAAGGAACCCGAAACCGGTGTTCCGACCCCGGAAGATCTGGCGCGGGCTCTGGCTGATCCGGAGTGTTTCAAGGGCGGTTGCATGCAGCGGGTAAAGAGCCTGGTGGATGCCCTGGAATACAAGATCACGGCCAAAATCGAGGCGGAAATCACCAAGGCCCGGGACACCGTCGGCGGGCTCCGGGAACGGCTGTGCAGCATGGCCGAATTCGCCGCGCTCTCCCCGGAGGAACAGGTACAAATCACTCGGCCTTTTGAAGAATTTGCGGAGACGATCGAACGGCAGCGATTGATCGCCGTGATCCGGGAAAGCCTGCGCAGATTTGAGACCAAGACCTATCCGAATCTGCTATCGAAAATGACCGGTTGGGCCCCGCAGGCCCAGCCGCCTTCCGGGCGGTCCGATGTTCCCCGGCCCCCGAAAGATGGTTCGGACACAGTCGGCAAACCATCCGAAGCTTCCGAGCCCCGGGTCGAATATGTGCCTATCGGAGCGGTCCGGGTCTCCTTCGACAAGGTATGGCTGGCCGATGAATCGGAGGTGGACCGTTACCTCGACCGCATGAGGGAAGCGCTTCTGGCGGAAATTCGCGGAGGTAAACGGATTCAGATTTAAGAGAGAAGAACAACATGAAAATATCCATCCAAAACCTCGGCGCGATCAGACGGGCGGAGTTCACTTCAGGTGATTTATCGATTATCTGCGGTGGAAATAATACCGGAAAAACCTACGCCACATACGCGCTGTTTGGTTTTCTCTGTTTTTGGCAGGATGTTTTTTATCAGTTATAAATATCTCTAGTTTTTATTGTTAAATCAAGAACGCCAAAATCACGGGCCGGGCGGCGAATTATGATAACGGCCTGTTAACGAAAATGATTGAAGAAAGAAAGACTCC
>JAABSQ010000488.1 GCA_011390315.1 Desulfobacteraceae bacterium | reverse complement strand
GGGTATTGATGGGGCCGCAGGGAATTTTATTCTCGTCCAGCAGTTTCAGCCATTCTTCGGCGGGACGATCGAGCATCTTTTCCCGAATCACCGGAATCAGCTCCTCCCGGTGATTGACCCGGGCCGCATTGGCGGCAAACCGCGGATCCTCGGCCAGTTCCTCGATCCCGGCCAGTTTGCAGAATTTTCGCCACTGGGGATCGTTGCCCACAGCCAGGGCGATGTAAATGCCGTCTCCGGCCATAAACGGTTCATAGGGCACAATATTCGGATGGGCGTTGCCGAATCGCCGGGGCAGCTGCCCGGAGATGAGATAGTTGCTGCCCACATTGGCCAGCCAGGCCACCACCGAGTCGAGCAGGGCGATGTCGATGAACTGGCCCGCCCCGGTTTTTTCCCGGTGGCGCAGCGCCGCCAGAATGGCGCTGGAGGCGAACAGCCCGGCCGTGATGTCGACGATGGCCACCCCCACCTTCATGGGCGGCCCCTCGGGGTCGCCGGTAAAGCTCATGATGCCGCCCATTCCCTGAATCATGAAATCATACCCGGGTTTGTCCTTGTACGGTCCGTTCTGGCCGAATCCGGTGATGGAACAATAAATAATCCCGGGGTTGATCTTCTTGATCTCCTCGTATCCGAGGCCCATCTTTTCCAGGGTGCCGACTTTGAAGTTTTCGATCAGGATGTCGCTCTTGCGGGCGAGTTCCCTGATGATCTCCCGGCCTTCGGCTTCTTTCATGTTGACCGTAAGGCTTCGTTTGTTGCGGTTGACGCAGAGGTAATAGGCCGCTTCGCCGCCCGCCGAGGGCGGGTCCCAGTGCCGGGTGTCGTCTCCGAGTTGGGGACGCTCCACCTTGATGACTTCGGCGCCGAGATCGCCCAGCATCATGGAACAGTAGGGCCCCGCCAGTACCCGTGATAAATCCAGGACGGTAATGTCGCTCAGCGGTTTCGGTTGCTTATCCATGTTTGTTCTCCTTCGAGTCGTATTTGTTCGAGGCCATTTTTAGATGCGGCGAGGCGTCGGGGGGACCGGTTTTGCCCATTCGCAGAGACAATGCTTCCGTCTGGCGGCACAATTCACCCAGGCAGAATTCCCGATGCCGATCCTCCCGGTACCGGATTTCGGGCAGCGCCAGGCTGAGGGCGGCCACCACCAGACCCCGAAAATCGGTTACCGGCGCGCTCAAAGACCCCAAGCCTTCGCTTCGCTCCCCCATGCTCAGCGCATATCCCCGGGACCGAATCCGCTGTAGCTCCCTTCGAAGCGCTTCGAGATCGGTGACGGTATTCCCGGTGAGAGGTTCGAATTGCACGGTTTTCAGGTAATCGTCGATAAACTCATCGGTGGAAAAGGCCAGCAGGCATTTGGATGAGGCCCCGGCATACAGGGGAGACCGGTTGCCGATGGGCATGCCGGCTTTCAGGTTTCGGTGTGATTCCAGGGTATCGATGCAGACCCGCTCTTTTCCTTGAATAATATTGAGATGAACCGTTTCCCGGGTGGCGGAGAGCAGCTTCTGCATAAACGGCAGGGCGGCCCGGGCGATCGGTTGCTGAGACTGAAGGGTCTGAACAAACTGGTAATAGATGTTGCCCAGGTGGTACTGTCGAGAGCGAGGGTCCTGTTCGATAAACCCGTAGGATTTCAAAGTCTGAAGAATCCGCTGGGCCGTGGCCGGGCTGAACCCGAGCCGGGCGCTCAGTTCTCGAACCCCCCAGGTGGGGTGGTCGGGCTGGAAAAAGAGCAGGATTTTGAGCGCCTTTTCCACAGAGTTGAGATGGGATTGAAATTGTTTCATATAGCAAAACAGTGTTTTGTATTTTGATTTATGCTATGCCAGAAATGGAACAGGAATGTCAAGGAGAATGTCGCGGATGATGAGCCTGTGACAACATGAAAACGCTTGATTGAAGATATCCGGTGAATGCTTGTTTTGAAAATGATTAAAATTCATAAAATCAAGCAGCTATCCTCGTGTTCCGTTCCGCGAAACAGCATTTCATTATTTGTATTGCAAAAACAGGCCGATATTGGTAATTAGGCAGTGTGAACGAGCGCTCATTGACGCGGTTTTTACCCAAAATCACCACCAAGGAAAGGAGATCAAGAGGATGAGTAAAACTATGTCAAGATCGGCTGTTTTCTGTATGATCTGTGCGGTTTTCCTTCTGTCCGCCGGTTTGGTTGCAGGCCCCTGTGAAGCCAAGACCCAGTTCGTTTCCATCGGCACCGGCGGCACCGGCGGCGTCTACTATCCCTATGGGGGCGGTGTGGCCGAGATCTGGAACAAACACGTGGACGGGGTCAAGGCGGTGGCCGAGGTCACCGGCGCCTCGGTGGAAAACACCCGGCTCTGCCACAAAGGCGAAACCCTGTTCGGGGCAATCATGAGCGATGTCGCCTACCAGGCCTACAACGGGGTGGGCAAATTCGAGGGGCAGCCCCAGAAGATCAAGGGGATGTTCGTCATGTACCCCAATGTCTTTCACATGGTCGCACTGGAGGACGAGGGGATCGACAATGTGACCGGGGCCAAGGGCAAAAAGGTCTCCGTCGGGGCCCCGGCCAGCGGCACCGAATTCATGGCGCAGCTGGTGCTCGAAGAGGCGCTGAATGTGCCCTATTCCTCTTTTGACGTGTATCGGCTCTCCTTTACCGAATCGGCCAATGCCCTGAAAGACGGCACCATCGATGTCGGTATCTGGGCGGTGGCGCCTCCGACCTCTTCCATTATGGACCTGGCCACCACCCATGACGTAAAGATCGTACCGT
>JAABSQ010000487.1 GCA_011390315.1 Desulfobacteraceae bacterium | reverse complement strand
GTCGGCAGTATCAGGTTTGCAGGAAAATAAATGGGATCGGCAGAATTGCAATCGAGGAATGGCTGAGGTATAAAAGGTCAGTGGAGGCAGTGACATGAGCACCAAAATCAGCGTGCCCAAAAAAAAGGTGGCGGATTTCTGCCGTCGAAACCGTATACGGCGACTTTCCTTTTTTGGTTCCGTCCTGAGACATGATTTTCGACCTGAGAGCGATGTCGATGTTCTGGTCGAATTCGAGCCGGATGCCCGGGTGGGGATGATCGGTTTGGCCGGCATGGAACTGGAACTCGGCGAAATTCTTGGCCGACGCGTTGAAATGCACACATATCGGGGCCTGAACCCGCATTTTCGCAATGAGGTGCTGGAGCGGGCGGAGGTGCAGTTTGAGCAGACGGGATGATTCGGTCAGGATGCGGGACATGCTGGATCATGCCGAAGAAGCCCTCCACTTTTTGGCCGATTCAAGCCGGGAGAACCTGGCCGAGGATCGAATGCTGCAATTAGCCCTGACGCGGTTGATTGAAATAATCGGAGAGGCGGCCCATCGCGTCTCCCCCGATACGCAAAAGCGGTATTCGTCCATCCCGTGGCCTCAAATCATCGGGATGCGCAATCGGCTCATTCATGGCTATGACGTCATCGACTATGACCTGCTCTGGGACACGGTTACCCACGACCTGCCCCCATTGATCGAGGCCCTGCGGCGGATTCTGAAAAAGGCTTAGTCCCCGCCGCTTGCACCTGGTCTCCTTCGGCTTAATCCTTCTTGGCCGCCTTTCGGCGGAGATTTGTAAAAGACGACCCTTACTGCAACCGACTCAACGCCGACGGCCGTTCCTGCCACGGCGCCAAATAGGTTTTGGCCATCTTGGGATCAAAGCTGTGCAGCACCGCGAAAAAGCGTTTGTCCGCAAAATACTGGACCGCCTGCGGGGTCGGGTTTACGCAGGCCGCCATCATTTGAGAGACCAACCAATCCTTGTTTTGGCTGAAAAAATAGCCTCTCATCCTGGATAGGGCCGCACCGTCACCCATCTCCAAAAAACCGGTCTTTTCGGCGGCGCCTTTTTCATTGCATGCGGCAATCAGGGCATCCATCTGTTCCGCATAGACCTCCGGCTGCGGAACCGGCTGGTTGATTTCGAATTCATGGCTCGGACCGGCTGCGATCAGGGCCAAGAGAAAAACCAGGCCCAAAGCTGTGATGGAAAGCGCTGTTTTCATGGGTTCCTCCTTTCATTGGTTCTTGGAACTATCAGTGAGATAAAAAGACGGGCGCCGCCATATGCTTCAGAACCGATTGGGTGGCGCCGCCGAAAACCTTTTGGCGCAATCGGGACTGGGAGTAGGCCCCCATGACGATCAGGTCCACCCCGTTTTCCCGAGCGTATCGGACCAGGGCCATCCCGCGGTCGCGATCGCCGTTGGTGGGGATGTCCACCTGCCGGGTTTCGATGCCCCAACTGTTCAGCCGCGAGGCCATGTCGAATCCGAAGCTCTCGGGCAGATCGCCCGCGGATCCCACGGTGGCGATGGTGACCCGGGTGTCGGTGTCCAGAATCATCATGGCGTCGGAGATGGCCCGGCCGGCTTCGCGGCTGCCGTTCCAGGCGAACAGCACATGGGCGCTGTATCCTTTGGGTTTGTAATCCCGGGGGACCACAAACACCGGCCGGCCGCTGACCGCCACCACCTCCCCCGGATCCACGGTGTTGAATTCGGGGAACCGATCGGTTCCGTTTTGACCGCAAATAATCAGATCCGCATACCGGGAGACCACGCTAGCTACGAAATTGGGGGTTCCATTGATTTTTCGCCAGCGGGATTTGGTTTCCCACTGTGCCGAAGCGACTTTTTCCTCAAACAACGTTCGGATCTCATTGGCTGTGGATTCTCTGAACGCGGACATGTTTTCGGCTATTTCCGTGCGTATGGATTGGGGAATATGGTTCAGAAATATTTGTGAAACGCACCTCGGATTCAGTTCCTGGGCATAGATGCAGGTCAAATGTGCATCGAATTTCCGGGCCATGGTCAGGGCCGTATCCAGGCGAACCCCGAAATCCGGCGATTCGTCCGCCAAAACGATCAGGTGTTTGATTCCGACCACGGATGTTTTCATGGGCCACCTCCTTAAAGCATTTGGGTTTATACCGATCAACAATCCTCCCAAGAGATGGGTTTGTGAGAAGAGGAAAGAACACGCCGGCGCCTTCGGGAAATCATCGCCCACATAAGGGCGCTGGAATCGGTATCTGGTGCAAAAGCGTTCTTTTGAATCGTCGGTACAGGTATTGGGGGGATTGTATGGGCCATCCTATCGCGGCAGACATTACAAAAATATTACAGCTGCGAAAAAAAACAGAAAAAGTTTCTTGGGACTGAACCGCCCATGAAAATTGGGATTTGGAGCCGGGCCTTCAAGAGGGGGGAGGAAACCGGGGCGCGGGCATGCGCCCCGGGGAAGGGTATAATCAGGTGGATTCAGAATCCGCCGGCGTAAAGATCACATAGCCGACCTGTTCTGTGGAATGCTTTCGCTCGTAGTCTATAAACTGATCTTCTTCAATGGCCAGATTGAGGCTGGACGTAAGATCGGGGCTGCCGTACAGGATCGCCCATCCGCCGTTGGCCCCGTCCATGCCGGCTTGAGAGACGATGGGGATCGATTCGGATGAGAGGGGGGAGGTTAGTGAATAGGCATACGGCGGAGCGTCGCCGACCCCTTTGACCGTATCCGGCCCCAGGGCGGCCTGGTAGGTGAAGCCGTCCACCGCGCCGGTAC
>JAABSQ010000486.1 GCA_011390315.1 Desulfobacteraceae bacterium | reverse complement strand
TGGCGACCAGCCATTCACAAAATCAATCCTCACGGCATTCACTGCATGGAGCAAGGAGGAGATACCCTTACTTCATTTTACGGCCAGGCTGCAGCCGCAGGATCAGGCAATGAGCACCACCTTCAGAATATTCTCTGAGCCCGGCGACGAAATTGATCTCCCTGCTGACCTGAATTCAAGTTCAGACGCAATCACCAGGTGGTTAAACAGCTGGAAAGTGTTAGGGGAAACTGCAGAAAATCAGCTCAGGGACACAATGGGTAGCTCAGAGAAGCTGAGCGACGGACATGTTCTGCACTTCCTCTCAAATAGCCTGGACCCGGAGTGGAACGTCATGCTTTCGAACTCTTTTATTCCGCGTGATATGGCCCTCTTCGGACGGCCGGGCCTGCACCAGTTTGTAAACAGGGGAACAGCGGGCATTGACGGTATCATTTCCACTGCAGCCGGTATCCACCGTGCTTCTGACCGCCCAACAGCATGTATTGTCGGTGATATTGCATTCCTTCACGACTCCAATGCACTTCTCTCCCTGAGAGACCTCAGCCGGCCGTTTGTCATCATCATCCTGAATAACGGGGGCGGAAATATCTTCAGGATGCTTCCTGTTTATGAGCATTCCGAATATTATACCCGATTCTTTGAAACGCCTCAGAACGTGCAGTTCAAAAGCCTGGCCGATGCCCATGGCCTGGATTACATGTTTGCCGATACCCCGGAGGCGCTGGAATCACTGAAGCTGCAAAACGTAAAAGGCACACTGATTGCTGAATGCAAAACCGACCCGGTTGTCTCCATGGACATGCGGCATCAGCTCTGGAATTTCGGATCCCATTCGAACAAATGATCGCTTATACTGACGGAATCGGGTATTACATAGATTACCACCATAATGACAGACGGTTGCCGGTTCTGCTGATGATGCACGGCTTTATGGGTTCGGGAGAGGCTTTCAGCGATCTGGCAGAGCGGCTCTCCGGACATTGCAATCCGCTTATTATAGATCTGGCCGGTCACGGGCGCACCAAAACACCGGCAAGGGCCGAACTGTTTGAAACATCCCGCCAGGTAAGCCAGCTCCGGTCGGTTTTGTCGCGGTTCAGGTTTAGTAATCTGCTCGCTTACGGATACAGCATGGGGGGACGGCTTCTTATTCAGCTCGCCGTGAAGCATCCGGAACTCTTTGGCGGCCTGTTTATTGAGAGTTCCCACTGCGGCCTTCAATCAGAGAAAGAGAGAACCATGCGGCGGCGGAAGGATGAAGAGAGAGCCCGAATAATTGAAACCGGCTTCCATTCGTTTGTTGACAGATGGCTCGATCTGCCACTTTTTTCTCATACCCCGGAAGATCAGAAAGAGATGTACAGAACGCTGATGCTGTCGCAGGACCCGGAGCTTTTAGCATGCTCGCTTCGCGGATTCGGAGCGGGCAGCATGCCTCCCGTCTGTGAAGAGTTGCAACGCTTGCCACTGCCTCTCTATCTTATGGCGGGTGAACAGGATGCCCGGTATGAGCACCGGATGACTGAAATGTCGGAGAACTGCATTGAAAGCACCCTTCATATTGTTCGGAATGCAGGCCATCGCGTGCACGCAGATTGCCCGGAAGAAATTATAAAAATCATTAAACACACTCTGGAGACCCGTTATCATGTCTGAATGGAAAACCGTGAAAGATTACCAGGATATCACCTATAAAAAACGAGACGGCGTGGCACGAATCGCTATTAACCGTCCGGAAGTGCGCAATGCTTTCAGGCCGCAAACACTCTTTGAGCTGGAAGAGGCGCTGATCGATGCCCGCGAGGATACTTCCATTGGGGTGATTCTGCTTACGGGTGAAGGCCCTGCAAAAGACGGAGTATACTCATTTTGTTCAGGCGGCGACCAGAAGGTTCGCGGACCCAAGGGATATGAGGGGCCCGATGGCGTTCAGCGGCTCAACGTTCTGGATATTCAGAGGCTCATCCGCTTTATGAGCAAAGTAGTGATCTGCGTGGTACCCGGATGGGCTGTGGGAGGCGGTCACAGCCTGCACGTGGTTTGCGACCTGACCCTGGCCAGCAGGGAGCACGCCATTTTCAAGCAGACCGATGCCGACGTGGCCAGCTTTGACGGCGGTTACGGTTCAGCCCTTCTGGCCCGCCAGGTGGGCCAGAAGCGTGCCCGTGAAATCTTCTTCCTCGGCCGCAACTACAGCGCACAGGAGGCTTTTGAAATGGGTATGGTGAATGCAGCGATTCCGCATGATGAGCTTGAGGATACAGCCTATGAATGGGCTCAGGAAATCCTCGGCAAGAGTCCCACAGCCATCCGGATGATCAAATTTGCCTTTAACCTGGTTGATGACGGAATGACGGGTCAGCAGGTCTTTTCGGGTGAAGCTACGCGCCTGGCCTATATGACGGAAGAAGCGAAGGAAGGCCGGGATGCATTTCTGGAGAAGCGGAAGCCGGACTACAGAAAATTCCCGTGGCTCTCTTTATGAGTTATGAGTCGCCTTTTTTGGTTTCCAGGTGCCCGTTTACGCCCTTGCGTGATTCGAACAGCTGGGAATCCTTGATCCACGCACGGCCGCCGTCGTGCTGCAATTTTTTCCGGTTTTTGTATTTAAATGCTTTTTTGTGAAGATCCGGTAATTTGTTCATTGCTGATTGTGTCATCATTCCTGGTTGGGTATGCCTGAAAATACATCAACAATGCCTGTGAAGAAACAGGAAATTGATTTTTACAAAAAAGCCCTGCCTGCCTTCATAAATGTTGTTGAAAAAACTGCATCCAACGGGTTTTACATTTCATG
>JAABSQ010000485.1 GCA_011390315.1 Desulfobacteraceae bacterium | reverse complement strand
GCTCACCGAAATTTACCTCGATGACAATCTTATGATCGACCCGCCCATGACGGTGGTTGAAAAGGGATCAAAGGCGGTATTGGATTATTTGCGGGGGGAGGCAACTTCATAGGCGGAGTTAAAAAAAAAGCCCGTGACGATACATCAGCTGATATTCGGAAGGTGGCAAGACAGGGTAGGGATAGAAAAAATGCAGCGGAAGGATAAACCTTTACCGCTTGATCTTCCTAAGATAGATCTTCGATCTCTTCCGGTTTTAACACCCTCAGTAGATCTTCCGGTTTTAATGGTGAGAATTGTTTTGATAGGATTGGATCATTTGCAACTTCAGTCCAAAAAGATCTTCTAAAATCATCAAAGCTGTTAAATAGCCTTCCTTTTAATATATCTGCAATTTGTTTTGGCATTCTACCAGCATTACCATGTGTACCTCTTAATCACTGACCCATAATTTCAGGTAAATTTGAACCACCGGAAGCAATCCCTTTTGAGTTTCTTAACTCTGTTGCACTCTTTGGGGCAAGTCTCGCCGCCTGGATCGCTTCCCGGCTCTCTGATCCTATCAACTCTTCCGTAACCTCATCAACAAAATTCCATCGACCGCCTCGGGGTCCCGCATATTTCAGGTTGCCGAGATTGATCCGAGCCCTTCAACCTTATAATTGAGCGGGTTCAGCCGACCGCCATTCCCCTGGATGACGCCTCTTCCAAGCGACTTCATTCCGCTTCGGATTTCGGTCTGCTCGAGAACCCGGCCCCAGGGGTCGAGGAGATAGGCGGTGTCCACCTGTCCCACAAGATCGGTCAGACCGACCGTGGAGCCCAGCCCGTCCGTGTGGTAGAAGCGCTTGTCGGCGCCGGTGTCCAGGCTGATCAGGCGGTTTCCGTACCGGTACCGGTACCGGTACCGGGGCAGCAGGAGGCCGGTGTCGGGGCGGCGTTCTTCGAGCACGGCGCCTCCGTCGTAATAGGTGTCCACATTGCCCCGGTCTCCGAACCGGTGGCGGATGCGCATGCCTTCATGATTGTAGTCGTAGAGCCCCGGAAGATCGCCGGCGCCGGAGAAAAGTTCGGTCTCGGAGATGAAAACGGCTATCCTTCTTCAAAAAGAATGGCCATTCAGGCGGCAATCGGATATACTTGATCGGTAATCGGTTGTTTTCCACGATGAATTCAGAGGGAACAGATGCGCTCAAAAAACCAGGTTGATGAAACCGGCGGCACCGTCGAAACGGTCGAAACCAAACCCTATGATTTGATGGACGGCGCCACCGGCCGGATTTCCCGAATCGCCCGGGATGTCGACGCCCAGCGGCGGATCGCGGCCAACCCCGAGTATTCGATCGAGGAGCGGCTGGAAGCCTATGAAGACATCATCGACTCGGAGGTCGGGGACACCTCCATGGTCCGGGCCCGGAACATCGAACGGGAAATGGGCCTGCGCCAGATCTACCTTAAATTCGAGGGGGGCAACCCCACCGGCACCCAAAAAGACCGAATCGCCTTTGCCCAGGCCATGGATGCGGTCCGCCGGAGGTTTGACGGGATCACGGTGGCCACCTGCGGCAACTACGGGGTGGCCCAGGCCCTGGCCGCCTCCCTGGCCGGCATTCGGTGCATCATCTACATTCCGGACATGTACCGGACCCGCCGGATCAAGGAGATGGAATCCCTGGGCGCCGACATCGTCCGGGTGCCGGGGGATTACGAGCATGCGGTGGTCGCCTCCGGAGAGCGGGCGGAAAAAGACGAGCTTTATGACGCCAACCCCGGCAGCAACAATACCCTGCTTCAGCTTCGGGCCTACGGCGGAATTTCCGACGAAATTTACGATGAACTGCGGGACGGTCCCCATGCGGTGGCCGCGCCGGTCTCCAACGGCACCACCCTTGCCGGACTTTACAAGGGATTTCTGAGCCTCAACCGGCGGGGAAAGACCTCCCGAATGCCCCGAATGGTGGCCGGTTCCTCTTTTCGCAAAAACCCTATCGTTCAGGCCTTTCTCAAAAACCTTCCTGCCTGCGAGGACCTGAAACCGGAAAAGATCCGTGAAACCCCGGTGAACGAACCGCTCATCAACTGGCACTCCATCGACGGGGATTATGCCCTGGACGCCATCCGCCAGACCGACGGATGGGCCGGGAACGCCTCGGACAAGAACATGCGCTATTATTCCCGTCTCATTCGAGAGCGGGAGGGCCTGGATGTGCTGCCCGCGTCCACCGCCGGTCTGATCGCCCTGATCGAATACCATCGAAAAAATCCTTTGCCCAACGACCGGTATGTGGTCGTCCTGACCGGGAGGAAATCCTGATGATGCCCGAAGGAAACGCGATCGTCTATTGTGAAGGGGCCTTCAATACCCCCAACGGAAAAACCGCCCACGGGCTGGTCCGGTTCACCCGCCGGTACCGGGTGATGTCGGTGGTCGATTCCCGGTACGCAGGGCGGGACGCCGGAGATGTCCTGGACGGGGTCCCGCGAAGGATTCCCGTTTACGCCACCCTGGCGGATGCGGTCCAGGCCGCACTGGCGGTTGCCCCGGCCACCCACCTGGTGGTCGGGATCGCCCCGGACGGGGGGCGGCTGCCGCCGGACGCCCGGGAAGATGTCCGGCGGGCGGTGGAGATGGGGCTGAATATCGACTGCGGGCTGCATGATTTTTTGTCTGAAGATCCGGAGATCGGCCCCCTGGCGGAAGAAAAGGGGGTGGTGATTCGGGATATCCGCAAGCCCCCCCATCGAAGCCGGCTTCATTTTTTCAGCGGAAAAATCGAAAAGGTGGACAGCCTCAAGATCGCGGT
>JAABSQ010000484.1 GCA_011390315.1 Desulfobacteraceae bacterium | reverse complement strand
GTGCACGATAATCTTACAGGTGGCTTTCATCTGTCTTTTCCTTCCTCAATAGTGATATGAAAAATACCAATAGATACTCAGTTGTGGATTACAGGGCCTGTTTTCCTGATTCGCCGGTCCGTATTCGATAGGCATTCTCGATGGGCCAGACAAATACTTTTCCGTCCCCGACGCTGCCGGTGTTCGCGGTTTTCATAATGGCTTGGACCACCTGCTCTTCCATGGAGGCGTCCACGATGATGTCGAGCTTGAGCTTGGGAATGAACTCCACCTGGTACTCGGCCCCTCGGTAGACCTCTTTGTGCCCCCGCTGACGGCCGAATCCGCGTACCTCGCTTACAGTCATTCCTTTGACCCCGAGCTGGGTCAGGGCATGCTTGACGTCATCCAGTTTGAACGGTTTAATAATGGCTTCGATCTTTTTCATTGGTTTCTCCTGTTTTCTGAAATGGTTGAATACGCCACGGATTGATTGACCCGAACATTTCTTTAACGGGGAAATAGCAAAGCGCATACCAATGCAACACGACCGATCGCTTCATTCAGCCTAATCGATTCTATTTCAATGAAATATTTTTTAATTTAAGGAAAATTCGGAAAGAGAAAATCAGATAATGACGGGCAACAAAAAGACAAATTTGCATTTTTAGAAATATTAAAATACAAAATTGTTTATTTTCGGGTTTGGGGCGATTTCCAGTTAATAAAAACGCGGAACAGTGCCTGGATCCGATCCGATCCGATCACCGCTCCGCGTGGCGGGGTTGGTTGCAGGGGAGGAAACGAAAACAGAAAAGACATTCACGGGCATTCTTCGTACCGACAATCGCGGGGTCCGACCGGGTTCATCAGTTCCCGCTTCTGCTTGGCGGACACCGGTTTTCGGGAAAGGTAGATCATCATCGCTTCATGCGCCGCTTCCCTCAACTTCGGATGATCGATAGCCAGAACCGCTTTTTTGCGCGCTCGAATCAACGCCCACATCAACAGGATAGCGGAAGTTCCGCCGATACCCAGCCCGCCCAGAGCGACCGGTTTGCTGAGGATGCCGAACAGATGCAGCACTACAATAACCGCCGCAACGGCATACATGTAGAGTATGAAGTGAAAGGAAATACGATCCTGATGAAGAATCGTCCAGATACAAAACCGGGCTGTTTTGGGGCCGGTGACCCTATTTGATTTTTTCACCATGCCTCCTCACCTCCTTTCTGTAAGTCTGCTCGAAAACTAAGCATTAAGCGAGAGGATGTCAAAAAGAAGCCAGGCCGTTATGCCGGGCGGCACGGCGGCTATCCGGCGAGAACGGCTTGACAAATTTCCGGGATGTATAAGGGTAATGGTCATGGACGCTTCCGTAGATACGATCGTATTCGATTTCGACGGCACCCTGGTGGACAGCACTCAGGCGGTGAAACAGGCCTTTGTGGAAACCCTGGCGGAGATGGAGGAAAGGATCCCCGGCCGAAGCGGGGAGAAGAATCTGGATACCCTGTCCTGCCGAACGTTAGCGGAAATGTTCCATGCCGCGGGCATCACCAAATCTGACCGCATCGACCGCGCCATCAGCACCTATAATCGAAAATATCTGGCGATCAGCCCGTTTCGATCGGCACTCTTTCCCGAGATTCCGCAAGTCCTGAAAAACCTTCGCGACCGGGAAATCACTCTGGCGGTCGCCACCAACGAACGGCGGGAAAACCTGGATGCCCTGCTGCCGGCATTCGGCCTCGACGGTTTTTTCGAGGCCACCATCTGCGAAAACGAGGTCTCCCGATCCAAACCCGAACCGGAGATGCTGGACACACTCTTGAAAAAGATGGATGCCGACCCCTTGAAAACCCTCATGGTGGGGGATTCGAATCTGGATATGGAAATGGGCAGGCGGGCGGGATGCCGCACCTGCGCCGCGGGCTACGGCACCCACTCGGCCGATCAGTTGAGTGCGGCCGCACCGGACCACATTATCCACCATCCGAAAGAATTGGTGGATGTGGTGGCGGGCTATTTTTTCAATCGAACCTGAATGGAATTGGCGTGGGCACCCAACCCCTCGATCTCGGCCAGACGAATGACGTCGTCGGCCTCCCGCCTGAAAGCCGATTCCGAATAATGGAGGATGCTGGTCTTTTTGATAAAGTTGTCCACCGACAGGGCCGAGGAAAAACGGGCCGTACCGGCCGTGGGCAGCACATGATTGGGACCGGCGACATAATCGCCCACCGGCTCCGGGGTATAACTCCCCATAAAGACCGCCCCGGCGTTTCGAATTTTCCCGATGTGTTCGAAGGGTTCTCGAATATGCAGCTCCAGGTGCTCGGGAGCGATGGCGTTGGAAAGCGCAATGGCCGCGTCGATGTCTTCGACCACCAGAATTACCCCGTAATTTTTCAAAGACTCCCGGGCGATGTCGCTTCGATGGAGAAGTTCCAGCTGGAATTCGACCTCCTTTTGAACCGCTTCGGCGATCTCCCTTGAATCGGTCACCAGGACGGCCGAGGCCAGCGGATCATGTTCGGCCTGGGAGAGCAGGTCGGCGGCGATGAATTCGGGCTCCGCGGCATCATCCGCGATGACCAGCACCTCGCTGGGGCCGGCGATCATGTCGATGCCGACGGTTCCGGAAACGATTTTCTTGGCGATGGTGACGTAAATATTGCCCGGGCCCACGATTACATCGCATTTGGGGACCGTCTCGGTGCCGTAGGTCAGGGCCGCCACGGCCCAGGCGCTGCCCATCTTATAGACCGCATCGACTCCGGCCCGTTGGGCCGCCGCCAGCAGATGAGGATTGACCTTTCCGTCGGGG
>JAABSQ010000483.1 GCA_011390315.1 Desulfobacteraceae bacterium | reverse complement strand
TTCGGAATATGAAGGGACATGCCGGCCGCTTTTTCGGCGAAGGCACTGAGAATCGGCTCCATCATCTCGGAATGGAAGGCATGGGAGGTGTGCAGCCGGCGAAAGGCGATTCCGGATGTCTGCAATCTTTCCTCCAGCCCCTGTATTTCTTGGGTCGGTCCGGAGACGGTACACAGAGAGGGGCTGTTGACCGCCGCCAGTGACAGGCGCGAATTCCCTACTTTTTTGAGAATATCTATTGTTTCCGACTCGGATCGAAACACGGCGGTCATGTCTCCGGCCGGAAGTGATCCCATCAACCGGCCCCGCTCGGCAACCAGCGTGAGTGCATCTTCCAGAGAAAAAACACCGGCCAGGCAGGCGGCCACGTATTCGCCGATGCTGTGGCCGATCATGGCCGCCGGATGAATCCCCCATGACATCCAGAGCCGGGCCAGGGCGTATTCGAGGACAAAGAGCGCCGGCTGGGTCAGTTCGGTCCGGTTCAGCTCGAGGGCGGCTTTTTCTTCGGTTGACGGATCGGGATAGATCATCTCCCGCAAATCCCTGTTCAGAAGCGGCTTCAAGACTTCAACGCACCGGTCCACCGTATCCCGAAAGACCGGTTCCGTGTGGTAGGTTTCCCTTCCCATGTGGATATATTGGGACCCTTGCCCCGAGAACATAAAGACGACCGCCGATCCGTCGCATGAATCCTGTCCGGTCAGCAGGCGATTCGAACCGGGGGTTTCCAGTACCTGAACCGCATCCTCCATGTCCCGGCAGACCAGGGCCCGCCGATGGCCGAAACGTCTGCGCCCTGTCTGAAGCGTAAAGGCGGCATCCCCGAGATCGATGGAGGGTTCGGCCCTGAAACGGGCGGCCAGGTTGCGGGTGGCCAGATTCGCGGCGGATTCGGTTTTGGCGGAAAGTACCAGAAGCTGCCAGGGGCGGTCGGGGGCGGAGGATTCAGGTACCGGGATTTCCGGAGCTTCTTCCAGAACCGCATGGGCGTTGGTGCCCCCGATGCCGAAAGAACTGACGCCGGCCCGTCGCGGCCCGTCGCCGGACGGCCATTCGATCACTTGGGAATTGACGTAAAAGGGGCCGGCGGAAAAATCGATCTTGGGATTGGGGGTTTTGAAATGAAGCGTCGGGGGAATTCGGCCGTGCTCGACCGCCAGTACCGCCTTGATCAACCCCGCCGCCCCGGCGGCCGGACCCAGATGGCCGACATTGGATTTCACCGATCCCAGAGCGCAATACCCGCGCTGATCGGTGGCAAATGCCTGGTGAAGGGCTGCAATCTCCACCGGGTCTCCCAGAGCGGTGCCGGTGCCGTGGGCTTCTACATAGCCGATGCTTTCGGGATCGACGCGGGCCACCCCCAAGGCTTCGGCGATGACAGCGGCCTGGCCGGCGATGCCGGGGGCGGTATAGCCGACCTTGAGGGCGCCGTCATTATTAACCGCCGTTCCCCGGATAATCGCACGAATCGGGTCCCGGTCCGCCAGTGCATCTTCCAGCCGTTTCAACAGCACAATGCCGCATCCGTTGCCTCCCACGGTTCCCCGAGCCTCTGCGTCAAAGGGACGGCAGTGACCGTCCGGGGAAAGGATCATCTCTTCTTCATATAAATAACCGGTTTCCTGGGGCGTTTCCACCGAGACGCCGCCGGCCAGGGCCATGTCGCATTCGCCGTTGAGAAGGCTCTGGCATGCGGAATGAACCGCCACCAGAGCGGTGGAACAGGCGCTCTGAATGCAGATGCTGGGTCCGCGAAGGTTGAGTTTGTAGGCGGTGAGGGAGGGCAGAAAATCTTTGTCGTTGGAGATCACGCTCTGATAGGCGGCGGCGGTTCCCATGGCGCTGAGGCGGGGATAAATATGACGGAGGAAATAGGTGGACATGTTGGCTCCGGCATACACCCCGATCAGGCCCGGATAGGTATCCGGATCATAACCGGCCGATTCCAGGGCTTCCCAGGCGCACTCCAGAAAGATCCGGTGCTGAACGTCCATGATTTCGGCCTCCTTCGGATTGAATCCGAAGAAAAAGGCGTCGAAGCCGTGGGCATCCGATATGATTCCTCTTGCCCGCACATAGTGGGGTTTTTGAAAGACCGCCGGATCGACTCCGGCCGCGGTCAACTCCGCATCGGAAAAAGCGGAGATCGATTCGGTCCCCTTGAGCAGATTCCGCCAGAAGGTTTCCACCCGATCCGCACCCGGAAACCGCAGGGCTAGGCCGACGACCGCAATGGCGGATTCGATCAGTTCTGAGGAGATAGGTAAATTGGAGTTCATGGAATATGCTTAAGAAGTCCGGTTTCCGCTTCGATGCTGAAGACGGGATTTCCGGCGATTTTTCAGGGTGGCCGACCGGGCGCTTCGCTCCGAGGGAACCGGCTTTTCCGGGCCTGAAATGCCCGTCAAGCGGTTTGCCAACGTCCGTATGGTGGGAAACTGGAAAAGCTCAACCACCGATATATCCATATCGAGTTGTTCTTTCAATGCGGTCCGTGCCCGAATCATGCGCAGAGAATTTCCTCCGAGTTCGAAAAAATTATCGTCGATGCCCACCTTTTCCAGCCCCAGGACCCGCCCCCAGATTCCGGCAATGGCTTTTTCGATATCGGTGCGGGGCGGGGCGAAAGCGGCGGCCAGGCGGGGGCGCTCTCCCTGGGGATCGGGCAGTGCTTTGCGGTCTACCTTGCCGCTGGGCAAGTGGGGCATTTCCGTCAAGGCAATGACCTGGGCCGGGATCATGAAATCGGGCAGCGTTGTTTTCAGGAAGTCCCTTAGACCGGAGGTATTCATTTCGCTTTTTCCG
>JAABSQ010000482.1 GCA_011390315.1 Desulfobacteraceae bacterium | reverse complement strand
CCCCCTGGTTTTCAGGCCATTTTCCGGGCGAGCCGATCCTTCCGGGGATCGCCCAGCTCTCCATGGTGCTGGAAACCCTTCGGGCCGCGGCCGGTCGAAAGATGCGGATCTCCGGGCTTCGGCGGGTGCGCTTCAAACAGGCGGTACGGCCCGGGGAGAGACTCAAAATTTATGTTCAACCGAATGGAAAGTCGACGGCTTCCCATTCCTTTCAGATAAAGATCGGTGATGACATCGCCTGCAGCGGAACCCTGATCGCGGAAGAGACGGATTCCTGAACTATTCAGAGGAGACAGTACCCATGGTGGTTGAAACGGATACGGTCATGCTTCGGGTGTCCGAAGTGATGATCAATGAACTCAAACTCGAGGATGTTACCCCGGAAACCTTCGATCCGGATGTGGACCTGGTGGATGAGGTGGGCATCGACAGCATGGACCTGGCCACCGTCGCCCTGGTCCTGCAGGACGAATACGCCATCCGCATCGATGAGGATGATTATCCCAAACTGACCACGGTCCGGCTGATCGCCGATTATATTCGAGACAAGCAAGCCGCCTGAACCGTTATGATGAAGAAAACGGGGCAGGGAAACCAAACCGATCGGGAGCAAACCATTGAAAGTCGTTGAAAAAACAGCCTGCCCGCAAAAACGGGTGGAACCGACCCGGCACTGGAAATTTTCGGAGATTCTGGCCGATCCCGAGGTTCGGGACAGATGGGAAAAGGTTCGCCGGTATTTTTTCCTTCGGGAATCCACCTATGACATGTCCAACCGGTGCAACATCCGGTGCGAGGGGTGTTACTATTACGAAGGCGACAAACAGTTCGCCGAGGAAAACCGTGATCCCGAGGCCTGGCGGAAGCTGATGCGCGAAGAAAAGGCCCGGGGGGTGACCTTCGTGGTGCTGGCCGGGGCCGAACCCTCACTGGCGCCGGATCTTTGCGAAGCCTGTTATCAGGAGATTCCCCTGGGCGCCATCGCCACCAACGGTTTGAAATTCATTTCCGAAACCATCGGATACAAAATCCATGTCTCGGTCTGGGGGGGCGACGACACCAGCCGGCAGGTCCGGGGGGCCGCAAACATGCTCGACCGCCAGATCGCCAACTACAAAGACGACCCCCGGGCGGTATTTGTCTACACCTTCACCCGCCACAACATTGTGGAGGTCTACGGGGTGGTGGATACCCTGGTCCGGCAGGGCTGCAAAGTCACCTTCAACATGTTTTCCGCGCCGGTGGGATATACCGGAGATCTGCGCCACACCGAAAAATCCCTGGCCAACACCCGCAAGGCCATGGCGGAGCTGATGAACCGCTATCCCGACCAGGTTCTGTTTTCTCCCTACAACGCGGTGGCCCACACCCATCCCCTCGGGCTGCATGACCTGTATGTCTGCTCGTATCCGCGAAAGAACCCGTCCACCGATGTGGGGCTGGGCCGGTCTTTTCGGCAATACCGGACCGATCTCGACTGGGACCGGAATGCGGCCTGCTGCGTACCCGACACCGACTGCGACGACTGCCGCCATTACGCCGCCGGCAGTGCGGTGGTGACCGCCCGGCTGTTTCGCCATGCCGTGGACCCGGACACCTTTCGGGCCTGGCTCGATTATGTCGACACCTATCTGGCGGTCTGGGTCATGGGGTATGAGAAAGGTCCCCTGCTCAGCCGCCGGCTGGTTCCGCCCCCCGGCCACGGCCTCTGCGAATCGTGAGGGGCGCCAAGGAGTCATCCATTTCATGAAGACCGTCAGTTCATTATTAGACGCCGATTGGTACGACCGGTATAAACGCATCTCCAAGCTCAATATCCGCAGCTCCATCTACGACGTGACCAACCGGTGCAACCTGCGGTGCAAGGGCTGTTTTTTCTTCTCCTCGGGAGAGGACAAGGCCGCCCCGGAAGAAATGGCGCTCGGCGCCTGGGAGCGGTTCATCGACAAAGAAAAAGACCGCGGCGTGAACCTGGCCATTCTGATCGGCGGGGAACCCACCCTCTGCCTCGACCGGGTGGAAGCCTTTTACAAGCGGCTGCCCACCTTCTGCGCCACCAACGGACTGATCAAGGTGGACCGGGAGCGGTTTCCGGACATGATGGTGGGGATCTCTCTGTGGGGGGACGAGGCCGATGAAACGGTGCTTCGGGGCAAGGACACCTTCGCCGTCTCCAGTAAAAATTATTACGGCGATCCCCACGCCTATTATCTTTACACCATCACCCCCCGGCAGCTCGGAAAGACCGAGCAGATCATCCGGAAAATACGGGACGCCGGCCTCAAGATCCACATGCAGCTCCTGTCCAACGACGAGGGGGTGGACGGATTTTCCTGGACCCCCGACGAGCTGATCGTCATTCGGGAGGAGATGGACGAGATGCTCGACCGCTACCCCGATACGGTCATCTCCTCCAAATACTATCACGAGATCATCACTACCGGCCGAATGCTGGGGCGGCCCTTCGGCTGGAAAGAATGCCCCTCGGTCACCGAACCCCTCGACACCCGGAACCCCAAACCCAAACGGCTGATCCATTTCATCCGCTGGGCCTCGGACCTCAACACCATGCACCGGTGCTGCACCTCCGAAACCCGGGATTGTTCCACCTGCAAAGACGGCGCGGCCCACATGAGCTGGGTGATGGTCAACAAGCGGGATCACATCCGCACCACCCGGGACCTTCAGAACTGGATCGAGATCTATGAAATGTTCGCCAAACTCTACCAGTTTATTCCATGGTGAATCCACTTCAACCGGTCGTTCTCGGATATGATGCGGTATCCCCCCTGGGGACCGACCCGGAAACCCAGT
>JAABSQ010000481.1 GCA_011390315.1 Desulfobacteraceae bacterium | reverse complement strand
CCTTCCCGGTCCGGCAGATGGTAATCGAGTACCGCCACATCGTAGGCGGCCTGATTGAAAGCCGTGAGCGCCCGAAGGGCGGTTCGGGCGACATCCGAACGATAGCCGTGGGCCTCGAAAGCATTCTTCAGGATATCGGCCTGGGTCCGGCTGTCTTCGACGATCAGCACTCGAAGCCTGTCCGGGGGATCTTCGCCGTTGATCAGGGACCGGACCTGGTCGAGAAACCGCCGGCCGTCCACCGGGGAAGGCAGAAAGGCATTGGCCCCCAGGTCTGCGGTGATGCGGGCGGTTTCCACATCGGAAAAGGTGGCGGAGATGACCAGCAGGGGCGACCGGTTGAAGGCCTTGTACTCGGGGGATCGCAGCAGCCGGCAGAACTGCCATCCGTCGATGCCCGGCATGTAAAGATCGGTAATGATGATAGCCGGCGGGTGGTCGGGGTTCATGGCCCCGAGGGCGGTTTCGGCGCTTTCAAAGGTCAGCGGGGTTATTCCGGACTTGCGCAGCAGTCCGGAAAGCACGGTGAGCTGGGTGAGATCGTCGTTGACCACCACGGCAACGGGTTCGGGGGAGTCCATCATTCGGCAGCCTTTTGAATATCCGAGCGGAGCGGATGGTTCCGGGTGTTCCCAATGGGAAAACTTACAATATATCTTCTGTTTATGATAGTGCAACAGAGAAGGCAAGGAAGATTTTAAGGTTCCCGGCCTCGGGGGAAGGCGGTTTTGCAGTTATTTTCACTCATGGATGGATGAAAATTCGAGGAGGGTGCGGCAGTGAAGAAAAATCGGGTGGATTCCGAGGGGTTCGGAAAAAGGATCGTTCCTTTGCAGGGTTTTTGTAGGGTCGGGTTTGCGGGATTTCTGTTGAAGGGGGATCGGGAGGGTGGTATAATTTTTTAAAAATCATTCCATGGGGAGCAAATCGGATGAAATTCCCTTACGGCATCAGCGATTTCAGGGAAATCGTGACCCACCAGTATTTTTATTGCGATCGAACCGATCGGATTCCGCTACTCGAACGGGGAAAATACCTGTTGTTTCTGCGCCCCCGCCGGTTCGGAAAGAGCCTGCTGCTGTCCATGCTTGCTAACTACTATGATGTGGCCAAAAAAGACGAATTCGAGAATCTGTTCGGACATTTGGCCGTTGCAGAGAACCCCACCCCGAATCGCAACCGGTATTTTGTTCTTGAGTGGGATTTTTCCTGCGTGGATCCCACCGGTTCGGTTCAGGAAATCAAGCGAGCGCTTCACAACCACATCAATGGGTGTATTGAAGGGTTTGCAATGTATTATCGGGGTTTCGGCATTCCCGACATTCGAATCGATCCCGAAGATGCGCTTTATTCGATTCAGTCGCTGATCGCCGCTGTTCGAACGACAGAGCATCCGATTTACCTGCTTATCGACGAATACGACAACTTCGCCAACGAGGTCCTGGTCGGCGCCCGAAGGGATAAAAAATCGGCCTATGAGGCCCTGGTATTCGAGGAAGGGCCTTTGCGGACGCTGTTTAAAGCGGTGAAATCTTCCACCGGCGCATCGGTGTTCGACCGCATCTTCATCACCGGGGTGTCTCCTGTGGTCATGAGTGATATCACCAGCGGATACAACATCGGTGAAAACATCTACCTGGACCCCGATTTCAATGATCTTTGCGGATTCACGGAAACCGAAATCACGAACACGATTCGGGCGATCGCCGAAACCTGCGAACTGAACCCACCAGCCGTCGAGGAGGCGGTCGGGATGATGCGAACCTATTATAACGGTTATGCATTCGCCCGGGATGCTTCCGCCTTCATTTATAACCCCACTTTGGCGATCTATTTTTTTAAATCCTTTCACCGGTTCTGCAAATATCCCCGTCAAATGTTGGATGCCAATCTCTCAACGGATGAAGCCAAGCTGGAGTACATCGCTCGAATGATCCGGGGGCGTCAGATGCTTCTGGACCTGGTTCGGGAGGATCGAACCGTTGAGATTCCGGAGATCTCGGATCGGTTCGGCATCCGAAAGATGTTGTCGGAGGGCGGGCGGGATGTCGCCTTTATGGCGGCTTTTCTTTACTATTTCGGAATTTTGACCCTGAAGGGAGAGACCCCCGAAGGCAAGCTGTCGTTGGGAATTCCCAACCTGGTGGTTCAGCGCCTTTATGCGGAGCAGATTCGCGAGATGCTGCTGCCTGAACCGGTCGACCGTGATGAAGGCGTTTCAGCTGCGGAACGTCTGTATACGAGGGGTGAAATGAGACCTTTGTGCGATTTTGTTCAGGCTCGATTTTTCAAGGTCTTTCACAATCCCGACTACCGGTGGGCCAATGAGTTGACCCTTAAAACCGCCTTTTTGACGCTGCTGTACAACGACATCCTCTACATAATGGATTCGGATGCGGAGATCGATCGCCGATATGCCGATTTGACCATGATCATTCGGCCGGATATGCGTCGATTTAAAATTTTCGACATCCTCATCGAATTCAAATTCGTCGGGCTTAAGGACGCCGGAATTTCAGGAGCGCAGGCACGGGACTTGGATACCGAAGCGCTCCGGCGAATACCGCGGATGCAAGCCGAAATGGCAAACGCTCTGGCCCAGGTCACTTCCTATGGGGATGCTCTGGAGCGTCGACACGACGATTTGCGGCTTCGGCGGTACGGAGTGGTCTCTCTCGGATTCGAGAAGATTTGGTGGGCGGAGCAGACTATCGACCGGGCGAAAGGCCGCCCGGATGGCAGCCGGCATCCATAAAGCCAGCCGCCTGTTTTTTCGGGCTCGCAAAAAAATTCACGTCGAAATCACCTTGGACGCC
>JAABSQ010000480.1 GCA_011390315.1 Desulfobacteraceae bacterium | reverse complement strand
TCTATCCGGACTGTATGACAAGCGGCCCACCGAGATCGACGGACACCAGATCTACAACAACGATCTGGTCAACTGCCCCAATTGGCTTTCCGTCCGGTTTCGAATCGACGACGGACCCTTTCGGGGGATCTCGGACATGGAGGTCCTCGACTACGTCCATGAACTCAATCTGAAAAACGGGGTGACCTCCCGCAGGTATCGTATTCGGGACCCGGAAGGGCGGATCACCCGAATCGAGACCGAACAGTTCGCCAGCATGGAGACTCCGCACCTGGGCCATCTCCGGTACCGGTTCACCCCACTCAATTACAACGGCAACCTGATCCTGAGAAGCGCCCTGGACGGCAACGTCATCAATTGGGGAGTGGAGCGGTATCGGGACCTCGAATCCCATCACCTTCAGCCGCTTGCAAACGAACGCAAAAACGGCATCATCACATTGGGGGTGCGCACCATCGGCTCCGGGGTGGTGATTATCATGAACGCCCGGCATTATCTCTCCGGCCACGGCGGGGATGTAGAGGCGGACACCTTCGAACAGGAGGGCTATGTGGCCCGGGAATTTCGTCTGGGGTGCCGGAAAAACCGGACCGTGACCCTGGAAAAGGCGATGGCCGTCTATACCTCCCGGAACTGGGACCACGGGGACCCCGAGTCGAACTCCCTGTTCGCCGCCAAGGACGCCTACCCCTTGGAACGGCACCGGTCCGCTTGGGCCGATCTCTGGAAGCTGGCCGACATCTGCATTCAGGGGGACCGGTTCGCCCAGAAAGTCCTGCGGCTCCATGCCTTTCATCTGCTGGCGACCGCCTCTCCCCACAACACTCAGTATGACGTGGGCATTCCGGCCCGGGGCTGGCACGGCGAGGCCTATCGGGGCCATGTCTTCTGGGATGAAATCTTTTTTCTGCCGTTTTTCAACATCCGTTTTCCGGCGGTAAGCCGGGCCCATCAGATGTATCGATACCGGCGCCTGGATGAGGCCCGACTGAACGCCCGAAAAAGCGGATATAAGGGGGCCATGTTTCCGTGGCAAACCGCCGACGACGGTACCGAAGAGACCCAGCAGATCCATTACAATCCCAAATCCGGAGAATGGAATCCAGACCTGAGCCAGAATCAGCGGCACATTTCCATCTCCATCGCCTATAACATCTGGAGCTACTTTTATGTCACCGACGACAACGCCTTTCTGTACGCCTACGGCATGGAGATGCTCCTGGAAATCGCCCGGTTCTGGGCCAGCATCGCCGAGTATGACCCGGAGGCGGACCGGTACCATATCGAAGGCGTCATGGGGCCCGACGAATTCCATGAAAAATATCCGGGGGCGGAAAAGGGCGGTTTCAAAGACAATGCCTATACCAATATCATGGCCGCCTGGCTGCTGCACAAGACCATCGAGACCTATGAGCATCTGCCCCCCGAGGTGAAAAACCGGGTCCGAAAGAAGATCGACTTTCAGGAGAGGGAACTGGAGATCTGGACTCGGATTGTGGAAAAGATGAACGTCGTCATCACCGAAGGCGGCCTGATCTCTCAGTTCGACGGGTTCCTGGACTTGAAGGAACTCGACATAGAAGCGTATCGGGAAAAATACGACTTCATCCACCGAATGGATCGTATCCTGAAGGCCGAAGGCGATTCCCCGGACCGGTATCAGGTCATCAAGCAGGCCGACACCCTCATGTGTTTTTACCTGCTGGCCCCGGGCCAGGTCGCCCGGATTCTCGAACGGATGGGCTATTCCCCGGGTGATCCCTCGAAACTCATGAAGAAAAACTACGACTACTATATTCATCGGACCAGCCACGGCTCCACCCTGAGTTTTGTGGTCCATGCAGCCATTCTTCAATATCTGAAAGGGCACGGGGACGACCAGATGTCCTGGTACCGGACCGCCCTGGAAAGCGACATCTTCGACATTCAGGGCGGAACCACCCCCGAGGGCATCCACACCGGGGTGATGGGCGGCACCCTCGACCTGGTGATCGAGGCATTTGTAGGCATTGATTTCTACCGGGACCACATCGAGGTTCATCCCTGCCTGCCGGATGCCTGGCACCGGCTTCGGTTCCGAATGATTCACCGGAAAAACACCCTCATGATCGACCTGACCCAAGAACGGATGACCTTCACCCTGGAGCGGCAGCGGGGTGAAAAAACCTTCATTCGCTACAACGGCGAGGATTATTACTTCGACGGCGAAGGGACCATCCGGCTCAAGCTGTGCCCGCCCCCGGCGGAGCTTGAACTGGAAGAGGAGAGACCCTGTGAACGAAACAATTGATTCTCTGCTGAAAAAGGGGGGGCTGCTTCTGGCGGCCGGAGTGCTCCTGACGGGATGCGCCTGGTTCGGCACCGATGCGCCGTTACAGCCGCTTTCTTATGAAGCCGTAGAAGGGGAGCGGCAGCCGAATCTGATCCTTTTTCTCAGGGCACGCGGGGGCAGCCACAAGAGCTTCGCTGAAGAAGGGTTTGTAGCGGCGGCCCTGGAACGGGGGTTTCCTTTCGACATGGTTGCCCCGAATTCTCATCTGGGCTATTATTTACCGATTGTGGCTCCGCTTCCTGGACCGGCCCTAATCCGGCCGAAACAGGGCCTCGATTGCGGCGCGGTCGTATTTGCCGGAGGCGGAGACCGGGATTCGGGCCGCGATGTGGATGCGGCGGGGGATTGCGTGGGGTTCGAGACGGTTTGAAACCGTCTCCTGAATCTCTGCCGCTGTGACATCCCCCTGAACCACGGCGCAGATGTCGTTTTCTCGTCCGGTAACACCGGGAAGAGAGATCACCACCGCATCTTCCACGCCCTCGA
>JAABSQ010000489.1 GCA_011390315.1 Desulfobacteraceae bacterium | reverse complement strand
CCTGTTTCGCATAGCTGACGATCATGCCGGGCATGGGGGCCTTGACCGGGGTCCCTTCCACATCCGTGGCCGCCGGGGCGGCCGGGGCCGCTTTTTCTTTCTTTCCCGCCGGTTTGGGCGGGGCCGGCGCTTTGGGCGCGGCGGGTTTGGCCGGCGCCGGTCTGGCGGACGGGGCCGAAGCCGGTGCGGCCTCGGCCGGGGCCTGGTGAGAGATCATCGGCATGCCCTCGGGAGCCTCCACCTCGACCTCGAAGTATTCGTCATCCACAAACACATTGAAGGTGCGAAGATTTTCCCCTTTTTCCGGGGCTTCCTTCTTTTCCATCAGCTTGCCGGCCTTGGCCTTCTTGACCAGCTCCTCTTCCTTCTTGGCGTCTTCCAGGGTGCGGGGTTTGACCTCCTCGGGCGGTTCCTCCACGCCGTACTTCCATTTCAGGAATTTCTTTCCGGTGACCGGATAGATGGCATACAGAATCAGGTCGTCGATGTCCTTGGCCAGGTCCCCGATCTCTTCTTTGGCCTTGTCGAGTTCGGGCTCCAGCACCTCGGCCGGACGCACGCTGATCGGCTCTTCGCCTCTGGGATAACCCTTCAGCGCCTTTTTCTGAACCTCGGGATTGATCGGTACGGCGGTCTTGCCGTAGAGGCCGTAGCAGAGATCCTTGACCTGGCCGGTGATCATTTTATACCGCTCGTTCTCGTCGTCGAAGAGCACGTTGTTGACGGTCTGGATGCCCACGATCTGGCTGGTGGGGGTGACCAGGGGGATCTGGCCCAGGTCTTTGCGGACCTTGGGCAGTTCTTCGTAGACCTCGTTGATCCGGTCCAGGGCGTCCATCTCCCGAAGCTGGTTGACCAGGTTGGAGAGCATCCCGCCCGGGGTCTGGTGGAGCAGCACGTTGATGTCGATGATGGAGACCTTGGAGTCGTCCAGCAGGTGCTTGTATTTGGGCATCACCTCTTTTTCCAGGATCTGGTTGATCTTGGCCAGCAGCTCGATATCGAATCCGGGGTCCCGGTTGGTGCCGAGCAGACTCATCAGCAGCGGTTCGATGGCGGCATGCGAGGTTCTGTAAGCATAGGGGGTCATGCAGGTGTCGATGATGTCCACGCCCGCCTCGATGGCCTTGAGAAAGGTCATGGGCGACATCCCGGAGGTGAAGTGGCTGTGCAGATGGATCGGGGTCTTGACCGCCGCCTTGAGTGCGCTGACCAGCTCAAAGGCGTCGTAGGGGGCCATCAGGCCGGCCATGTCCTTGACGCAGATGGTGTCGGCGCCCATGTTTTCGAGGTCCTTGGCCTTGTTCACGTAGTAGTCGATGGTGTAGACATCGCCGCCCAGCCGAGGCTCGGTCAGGCTGTAGCAGATGCAGCCCTGAAAGTGCTTGTCCGAGGCCTTGATCGCCTTGACCACGGTTTCGAAGTTCCGGTAGTCGTTGAGGGCGTCGAAGGTTCGAAAGATGTCCATGCCGTTGGCCGCGGCCCGCTCCACGAAGGCCTTGGCCAGATCGTCGGCGTAGTTGCGGTAGCCCACCAGGTTCTGGCCCCGAAGCAGCATGGAAAAGGGGGTTTTCTTGAAGTAGCGCTTCAGGGTTCGAATCCGCTCCCAGGGGTCTTCGTTCAGGAACCGGTGCATGGTGTCGAAGGTGGCCCCGCCCCAGGTCTCCACGGCCCAGAACCCGACCTGGTCCATCAGTTCGGCCACCGGGATCATGTCTTCGGTCCGGCCCCGGGTGGCGAACAGCGACTGGTGCCCGTCCCGCAGGCTCAGGTCCATGACCTTCACCGGGTTTTCGGCCTTGGGTCTGTCCTTGTCGTAATTCATTTCGGTCCATTTAACTTGTGTGTGATCGGTCGTCATGTTGCGATTCTCCCCTTAAAATGATTGAAGACGTTATCTTTTCGTTTTCAAAACGGTCCCTGCAAGATGATTATCGAATCCGTCCGCCGTGGAATGCCTTGAGCTGCATCAGGTTGCGAAGGTGCATCGCATCCTGACGGCCGCTCATGGACCACATGGAGGGCGGGGGTGCGGATTCGGGCGCCGGTTCGGCTTCCGCAGCCGCCCGGGCCTGCATCATGGCGGCCTCTTCCGCCTGCATGTAAGCGATCACCGCCGATATTACCGCGGCCCGCTTCCGCTTTTCTCTTTCCTTGTCCTGTTTTTTGGTAGCCATGAAATCTCCCTGTTCAGCTCGGGTTCTTAAAAAGGTGGCGGCCCATTACAGCGGAATGTTGCCGTGTTTCTTGGGCGGTCTCAGCTCCCGTTTGGTGCACAGCACATCCAGGGCTTCGATGAGCCGGGGCCGGGTCTCGCTGGGGGTGATGACGGCGTCGATGTAGCCTCTGTTGGCGGCCCGGTACGGATTGGAGAAGAGGTCTTCGTATTCTTCGATCTTCTCCTGGCGCTTGGCAGCCGTGTCTTCGGCCGCCTGGATTTCCTTGCGGTGGATGATGTTGGCGGCCCCGCCTGCGCCCATGACCGCGATTTCGGCGGTGGGCCAGGCGATGGCCATATCGGCCCCCAGGTCCCGGGAACACATGGCCAGGTAAGATCCGCCGTAGTCCTTTCGGGTCACCAGCAGAATCTTGGGTACGGTGGCTTCGGAGTAGACCCAGAGCAGTTTGGCCCCGTGGCGGATGATGCCGCCCCACTCCTGGTCGCTGCCGGGCAGATATCCGGGCACGTCGGCGATGGTGAGCATGGGGATGTTGAAGGCGTCGCAGAACCGGATGAACCGGGAAGCCTTGTCGGAGGCGTTGATGTCTAAGGCCCCGCCCATGTAGGAGGGCTGGTTGGCGATGATGCCCACCGACCGGCCGCCCAGCCGGGCCAGGCCCACGAGGATGTTCTGGGCGAACAGCTCATGGGGTTCGTAAAAATCCCCGTTGTCCACGATGGAGCGGATCACATCCCGCATTTCATAGGATTTGTTGGGGTTGTCGGGGATGATGGAATCGAGGCCCGGATCGGTGCGGTTGGGATCATCGCCGGTATCGACCATGGGCGGGTCTTCCATGTTGTTGGAGGGCAGAAAGGAGAGCAGGGTCTTGATGCCGTCGATGGCTTCCGCTTCGGTTTCGCAGGCGAAATGGGACACTCCGCTCTTTTCACTGTGGGCCAGGGCCCCGCCCAGGTCCTCGAAGCTGATCTCTTCGCCGGTCACCGCCTTGATCACCTGAGGACCGGTGATGAACATGTAGCTGGTGTTTCGGACCATATAGATGAAATCGGTCATGGCCGGGGAATAGACCGCGCCGCCGGCGGTGGTGCCCAGAATGGCCGAAATCTGGGGAATCACCCCGGAGGCGATGGAATTGCGGTAGAAGATCTGGCCGTAGCCGGAAAGGGCGTCCACCCCTTCCTGAATTCGAGCCCCGCCGGAATCGTTGAACCCGACAAACGGGGCGCCCGCTTTCAGGGCCATATCCATGACCTTGCAGATTTTCTTGGCGTGCATCTCCCCCAGGCTGCCGGCCCGGGCGGTGAAATCCTGTGAAAAGGCGAAGACCGGCCGTCCGTTGACCTTGCCGTAGCCGGTGATGACTCCGTCCGCCGGAATGTCGACCTTTTCCATGCCGAAATTGACGCAGCGGTGCTTGACGAACATGTCGATCTCCCGGAATGTGGACGGATCGAACAGAAGATCCAGACGCTCGCGGGCGGTCAGTTTGCCTTTTTCCTTATGCTTGGCAACCGCCTTCTCGCCGCCCATCTCTCGAACCTTCGCTTCCCGATCCTTGAGATCCTTGATCTTGTCTGCAACAGTTCCCTTCATCTCAATATCCTTTCATATCTGCAGTTGAACGGTTAAAATCGATATGGATTGGGATGGATATCCATATGGTTAATCTGATTCTGGTCCCGCCGGTCTGACGCATTCGTCCAGAAAAGCCAGCAGCTGATCCGCCGCAATCGTGGGGGCGGTTCGGCCTTCGGCCACCTCTTTTTTGAGCACCGGAAGGCGCTCCTTCACATAGGGGCTGTTGTAAAACCAGTCTTCGAGCCCCTCCTTGACCAGAAACCACATCCACTCCATGGCCTGGCGCCGGCGCATTTCGGCCATTTCACCGCTGTCGGTCATCACCTGCCGGTGCTTTACGACGGTCTTCCAGATCTCCTCGATGCCGGTGGTTTCCAGCGCGCTGCAGGTGAGCACCGGGGGGGACCAGTTGGGAGAGGCCGGGTTCAGCAGGTGAAGGGCGTTTTCATATTCTCTTCGGGCCTGTCTGGCCCGATCGAGGTTGTCTCCGTCGGCTTTATTGACGGCGATGGCGTCGGCCACCTCCAGGACCCCTTTTTTGATGCCCTGAAGCTCGTCTCCGGCCCCGGCGATCATCAGCACCAGAAAAAAGTCGACCATGGAGGCCACTGTCGTCTCCGACTGGCCCACCCCCACCGTCTCCACGATGACGACATCATAACCGGCAGCCTCGCAGACCAGCATCGTCTCCCGGGTCTTTCGGGCCACCCCGCCCAGGGTGCCGCTGGAGGGCGAGGGCCGAATGAAGGCCATCTCGTTGACCGAGAGCTTTTCCATGCGGGTCTTGTCCGCCAGAATCGAGCCGCCGCTCCGGGTGGAACTGGGGTCCACCGCCAGCACCGCCACCCGTTTTCCCTTTTGGGTGAGCATGGTGCCGAAGCTTTCGATAAAGGTGGATTTGCCCGCCCCCGGCACCCCGGTGATGCCGAGGCGCACCGCGTTTCCGGTATGTTCCAGGATCCGGTCGATGATGGTTCGGGCCAGCTCCTGATGGGCGGGCAGTCCGCTTTCGATCAGGGTGATGGTTCTGGACAGGATCAGCCGATTGCGGTCCAGAACCCCCCGGACATAGTATTGCGGGTCTTTTTCCATAAAATCAGGCCAGGTATTTTTCTTCCAGCAGGTTGAGCACCTTATTGGCGGAATCGATAATGGAGGTGCCGGGTCCGAACACCGCCTGAACCCCGGCGTCATAGAGAAACGGGTAGTCGGCCGGCGGAATCACGCCGCCGGCGATGACCATGATGTCCTCGCCGCCCGCCTTTTTGAGTTCCTCGATAAGGGCCGGCACCAGATACTTGTGGCCGGCCGCCAGGCTGGAGGCGCCCACTATGTGGACGTCGTTTTCGATGGCCATCTTGGCGGCCTCTTCCGGGGTCTGGAACATGGGGCTGATGTCGACGTCGAAGCCGAGATCCGCGTAGGAGGAGGCCACCACCTTGATGCCCCGGTCGTGTCCGTCCTGGCCCATCTTGGTAACCAGAATTCGGGGCCGCCGCCCCTGTTTTTCCATGAAGGTGTCGGTCCGTTTGCGAAGCGCGTCGATCACCTCCTGGTTGCCCGCGTATTCCGATGCATAGGCCCCGGAGATGCACTGGGTGGTGGCCACGAACCGGCCGAAGACCTTTTCCATGGCGTTTGAAATTTCGCCCCCGGTGGCTCGGGCGCGGACCGCGACAATGGCCGCCGCCAGCAGGTTGCCGTCGCCTTCCGCCGCGCGGGTCAGTTCGGCCAGGGCCTTTTCCACCGCCGCGTTGTCCCGGCTCGCCTTGATCTCGTTGATCCGGGCTACCTGCTCATCCCGAACCGCGGCCGGAACTTCCCGGACCTCGAAGTCGATTTTTTCATCGGTCAGTTTGTATTTGTTGACCCCCACGATCACGTCCTTGCCCTGGTCGATTCGGGCCTGCTTGCGGGCCGCCGATTCCTCGATCCGCATCTTGGGCATGCCTGATTCGATGGCCTTGGCCATGCCGCCTAGTTCCTCGATTTCGTCGATGATCTTCTGGGCCTCGTTGACCAGGCTCTGGGTCAGAAACTCCACATAATAGGAGCCGCCCAGCGGGTCGACCACCCGGGTGACCTCCGATTCTTCCTGAATCACCAGCTGGGTGTTCCGGGCGATTCGGGCGGAAAAATCGGTGGGCAGCCCGATGGCCTCGTCGAAGGAGTTGGTGTGCAGCGACTGGGTTCCGCCCAGCACCGCCGACAGCGCCTCCAGGGTGGTCCGAATGACATTGTTGTAGGGATCCTGCTCGGTAAGGCTCCACCCCGAGGTCTGGCAGTGGGTCCGCAGCATGGAGGAGCGCGGGTTCTGAGGGTTGAACTGGCTCATCAGCCGGTGCCACAGGAACCGGGCCGCCCGCAGCAGGGCGATGTCCATGAAGAAGTTCATCCCGATCCCGAAGAAAAACGACAGCCGCGGGGCGAACCGGTCGACATCCATGCCGGTGGCGATCGCAGCCCGCACATACTCCACCCCGTCGGCCAGGGTGAAGGCCAGCTGCAGGGCCGAATTGGCGCCGGCTTCCATAATGTGGTAGCCGCTGATGCTGATGGTGTTGTATTTGGGCATGTTTTCGGAGCAGAAGGCCATGATGTCCGAGATAATCCGCATGGAGGGCTCGGGCGGATAGATATAAGTGTTCCGGGTCAGGTACTCTTTGAGGATGTCGTTCTGGATGGTCCCGGTGAGCTGCTCGTGGGAGACGCCCTGCTCCTCGGCGGCCACGATGTAGCCGGCCAGGATGGGAATCACCGCGCCGTTCATGGTCATGGAGACCGACATCTTGTCCAGCGGAATGCCGTCGAAGAGGATCTTCATGTCCTCCACCGAATCGATGGCCACCCCGGCCTTGCCGATGTCGCCGGAAACCCGGGGATGGTCGGAATCATATCCCCGATGGGTGGCCAGGTCGAAGGCTACCGACAGCCCTTTCTGGCCCGCTTCCAGTGCCCGCCGGTAGAAGGCGTTGGATTCTTTGGCGGTGGAAAACCCGGCGTACTGGCGAATGGTCCAGGGGCGGCCGGTATACATGGTGGCCATGGGACCCCGGACATACGGGGGCAGGCCGGGCAGGGTGTTGACCACCTCCAGGCCCTCGATGTCTTCGGCGGTGTAGAGCGGCTTGACCTTGATCCCCTCCGGGGTGTTCCATTCAAGGCTCTCCAGGGGTTTGCCTTTCATCTGCTTGGCGGCGAGTTCTTCCCATTTCTTTTTCCGGGGATGTTCTGACATGGTATGTGACTCCTTATTCATTCAAAAAGGTGACCCCTGCGCCCCGTTTCAGGAGCGAGGGAAATTCGGTCGGAAAACCTGACTTCAAAAAATCGAAACCCGCGGCCCTACCGCTGACAGAGTTCCACCAGCACGCCCCCTGTGGCCTTGGGGTGCAAAAAGGCGATCTTGGCGCCGCCGGCGCCGATTCTCGGGGTTTCATCGATCAGCTTGATGCCTTTTTCCTTCAGCTCCGCCAGGGCTTCTTCGATGTTTTCCACCCGAAAGGCCACATGCTGAAATCCCTGGCCCTTTTTTTCGATGAACTTGGCCACCGGTCCGTCCGGCGCGGTGGATTCGAGCAACTCCACTTCGCTTTCCCCCACCGGGAAAAAAGCGGTGGTCACCTTCTGTTCCTGAACCGTTTCCGCGCCTTCGAATTCAAGGCCCAGGACATCGGACCAGAAATTTTTTCCGTCTTCGATGCTGTTGACCGCAATTCCCAGATGATCGATTTTGAGTACCTTCATAAGATTGTTACCTCCCGATTCTAGTGTTTTCTGTTTTTTGAACCCGTTTTTCTGTTACCGCTTTTTTCTCCATTATATCCTCCCTCACCTGGACCTTTCGTACGCAAGGGGGGAGGGGGCATCTTCCCTCCTTTTCGGGGAGGGACGGCGGAAGCTTAGAACTGGTTGGGCATCGGCTGCGGTTTCACCGGCTTTTTGACAAAGAACCCAAGGGGATCGATCTGCTCCCGAATGAGGCGCAGTTCAGTCTCCGTGGGCGGATCGAATTCGGATACCGCCGGGCTGACCAGAAGCTCGAACCCGGTGGCCGCCTGCACGCTCTCCACCGTTTCTCCGGGCATGGTGTGGATCAGCCGCATGCGGCGGGTGGACTCGTCGAAATCGAGCACCGCCTTGGTGGTGATGACCCGGTAGGGCCCCCGGCCCAGCAGTCCGGCCCGCTTTCGAGCGTCGGGGGCGCCGTCTAGAAAGCCCGGACTGGTGATATAGCTCAGCTTTTCATTGAACCGGCGCTTTTCGTGGGGCATGATCAGAATGGTCCGCTCGCAGGAGGCGGCCATGTCGCTGGCTCCGCCGCTGCCCGGCAGCCGCACCCGGGGTTTCTGGTATTCTTCGGGAAATTTCCCCATCATGGTGGAATTGAGATTTCCGAACGGGTCGATCTCGGCCCCGCCCACAAACCCGAAATCGCAAAATCCCCGCTGGGTCAGCTCAAAGGCCGTGTTCAGCCCCTTGGTGTAAGAGGCGCTGCTGGAGGTTCGGGAATCGCCCACCGAAAAGGGGAGCCCCGTCTCCAGGGTCGGCCCCACCGCGCCGGCCTCAAAGACCGGAATCAGCCCCGGGGCATGGGTCCGCCGGGCCAGAACGGTGGCGATCATGGGCAGCCCGGTGCCCACGAAGACCACCTTGTTGTCCTCCAGTGTGCGGGCCCCGGCTACCACGATCATCTCCTGGGGGGTGTATGCCGTTTCTTCGGTCAACCACATATCGATACCGCCTTTCCTCTAATGGAATCGGGTGTCATCAGGCTAGCCGCTCAAAGTTTTCCAGTTCCGAGAGCTGCTCCTCCAGAAGCTTGCGCACCGGGAACCGGTCGATGAAATCCTGAAAGGTGTGATTGCCGAAGATATAATCCTCATAATAGGCCTTCAACCCGCCGGGATTCCCCTTGCGAAGCAGGCCGGCCAAGGCATGAAAGGAGGCGATATGGTCTTTATTGAAGTAATAATGGCGCCGGCAGCTCGAGGGATAGGCCCCGAAGGGGACATGGACGACCGCATCCACCGCAAAGAAGGGGATGGTGATCTCTTTGGGGAACCGGGTGATCAGTTCATGGGAGACCAGCTGCTCGCAGGTGACGATGGTATGGGCCGCGGCCATGGCCATTTCCGGGCAGGTGGCGTCGGTGCCTCGAATAATGCAGTTGCCGTAAGGGTCCGCCGCCTGAACGTGGATGACGGCCACATCCGGGTTGCTGGCCGGCAGAAGCACGATGGGATGGCCGGTGAACGGACATTCCGCCACCTTGGCCCGGCACTGTTTTAAAATGTCGCTGCCCAGGGGACTGCGACAGGGAATGAAGGTCAGGCCCATGGCGCCGGCCTTGAAGCGGGCCGACATGTTGTAGTTGGACCAGTCTTCCATTTCGATCAGGCCGTTTTCGGCCAGATGGCGAAAGATCGAAGACAGGCCGAAGGATTCATGGGCCCAGTAGGCCAACTCCACCCGTTTGAAAGAGAAATGGTCCGGCGCCAGCGCCATAGCGCCGCCGAGATAGTCGATGGCCATGCCCCCCGATTGAAAGGAGAGGATCAGGTCCTTGAAGCCGTGCCGGATCATTTCATGGGTGACGGCGATGGGCTGACGGATATTGACAAATCCGCCCACGGCCACATTGTCGCCGTCTTTGATGAAGGTGTCCACCGCTTCCTTGAGGGAGGATCGCTTGTCTCGCTTGGACTTGTCTTTGCGAACCAGGGCCTCCCTGGCCTCATCCGGATTCAGACCGGTCCAGACCATGCCGGCGGAATCCGGGTTCGATGTGGAAAATTGATATAAACCGGAATGATTCGTCATGTATCTCCCATAATTATTTGAGCGGTTTTTCCGGATCGGTGACCGCGCGCCAGACCATTTCAAAAAGGGTGTTGGCCTGTTCCGCGAGGGATTCCTTTCGGCCCCGCAGAATCCACATGGAAAAAGCGCGCTGCACGATCCCGAGGATGAAATCGAGAAGCACCCCGGCCCGCACCTCGGAATTGAGAACGCCTTCCTCCTGCCCCTGACGAAGCACGTCGAGAAAGAGGTGGATCATCTTCTGCTGCTGAAAGGTGTCGTCGGCCATCCAGGTCTTCATGGGCAGGGTCATGAAGAGGATGCGGCCCAGCCCCGGGTGCCGTTCGTAATAGTCGAGCTGCACCCAGAAGACCTTCCGCAGCTTTTCCTTGAGATCCTCGATGCCCTGCAGATGATCGATGATCCGGTCGGTGAGTTTTCCCAGCCAGATATCCACGAATGCGAACACCAGCCGTTCTTTGCTGCCGTAATGCTTGTAGATGGTGGTGAAGCTGACCCCGGCTTTTCGGCAGACTTCCCGTATGCTGGCCTTGTGAAAATCCGAATTCGAGAACACCTCCAGCACGGCTGCCTCCAGACGGCGGTGATAGTCGGGTTTGAATTCGGTCAACAGGGTTCCTTCGTCTCCGCCCGGGGCGGAGTGAAATTCGGGTTGTTCGCCGTGTGCGCGAATGGATACCTTCCCGGAAGGCGCCATAAAATGCCCCCTGTTCCTTCCGCTGTGCGGGGAACGGTTTGAGCTCTGTTTGAAAAAAACTGAAACAGCGTACCGGAAGATCAAAACGGCCCCAATATACGGGTGTTCCGCTGTTTTAATAGTTTAATTACTTGCTTTAATTAAAAAAATAATTTTTGAAGTTCAGGCCGTCGACCTTCAAAAGAACATTGTTACTTAGCTCTTTTAGAGAATGGAAGAGACTCTGTCAAGCGGAAAAAGGGATGCCCAAGCGTCCATGAGTAAATTTATATAATTAAATTAATATCTTACTGTGCAAAAATTTCTGACTGTGCGCTCATTCGGAATACCTGTGCCCCCCGCCTTGTTCCGACGTGGAATACAGTTTCGCGAACACCTGTTCTTCCGGGCGGGGGTTGTTTGATGGGGGGAAAGTTGGTAAAGGGCAGGTTCGAGGTTCGAGGTTCGAGGTTCGAGGTTCAAGGGCTGAGGGCTGAGGGCTGAGGGCTGAGGGCGAAAATAGAAGTGAGCAGAAAGCAGGGAGCAGGGGGAGGGAGCGGTGGGTATCGCCTATCACCTATCACCCATCGCCTATCACCCATCGCCTATTGCCTATCACCTATCACCTATCGCCTATCATTCCATAGGAGGGAAAAAAGATGCGGGATTTGAGAGGGATGTTCCTGAGGGGTTGGATCGTCGGTGTTTTATTGTGCTGTTGGGGGGGATGTGGTCCGAAGCCGGATATGGTGAATACGGGAAAGGCGCCGGGGGAGGCATATTCGGCGGACGAGGTGCGGCGGATGACGGTGGATCAGCCGTTTCTGCTGTCCGGGGAGTATTTTCGGGAGCGGGATCAGGAACCGAGGGTGGTGCTGGATGAGATGATGGGCGGAAAGGATAGGCCGGCCGCGGAATCGGGCGCCAAAGCGCCTGCGGGGGGGACCGCTTTGAAGGCATCGGACCGGAAGGATGCCGCTCCGGGGTCCCGGCAGGCTGATAAATCGATGGCGGCCGCGACGGAGCCTCGGCCGGACATTCCGCCGGTAAAGGCGGCGGCGCCTTTGGCGGTATCGGACCGGAAGGATGGGGCCCCCGGATCGGAGGGGGGGTCATCCGGGGAATTTGGCCTGCCGGTGAAAGTCGGTGTGGTGGTGGACGGTCAGGGAATGGCGGCGGGTGTGGACGAGCGGATTTCCGAGTCGATTTCGTTGGGGGTGCGGGGATTGCCGGTGGTGATTGCGGATCAGGACAAGGTGCGGGAGGTGATGACCCGGACCCGGTGTTCGAATGCGCGGGATCTGCTCTGCCTGTCTCAGGCCCTGGGGCTCTATCCCGGTGTGAGAATGCTGGTGCTGGTGGAGTCGGCGGATCTGCCGGATCGGATTCCGGGTACGGTGACTGTCCGCATGGCGGTGGTGGATACGGGGCTGCTGTTTCGGTATCCGATGATGGAAGCGGCGGCGCCGGTGGACTCGGCGGCGGCGGTGGATACCGCCCTGGCCGGGGCGGTTCAGCGGGCGCTGGCCTTTGCCGTGGACAAAAGCGAGGTCATGCCCTGGTTCTGCCGGGCCTTTGCCTTTGAGGACCAGACCTGGTTTATTACGGCGGGCGGCCGTACCGGGCTGAAACCGGGGGATCAGCTCAGGGTGCTTTCCCCCGGCAGGGTGGTGAAAAGCCCCACCGGGCTGCCGGCCGGATGGCTGCCGGGCGAGGCCAAAGGACGGATTCGGGTGGATCAGCTCTTCGGGGCCGATTTCGCGGCCTGTTCGCTGGTGGAAGGCGCCGGTCCGGGTCCGGAAGACCTGCTGGTTACGGCCCGCTGATCTCCATGACCGCGATATAGCTGCGGGGGGTGCCGACCACCGACGAAATTTTTTGAATGACCGAAAAGACCAGTTCGGTTTTTCCGTCATTGTTGAGATCCCCCAGGGCGTAGTCGGTGATCTGACCCGAGACTTCCGGGGTCTTCCACCGGGTGACCAGGCCGAAATCATCCCAGGCCAGGCATTCGATATGGCCGCCTTTGTAGATCCGCACCCGTGAAAAGAGGCGGCCGGCGGCATCCCGGTTCTTGGCCACCAGGACCTCGGATTTGCCGTCTCCGGTGATATCCCGGGTCAGAATGCGAAGGGGCAGATACTGCCGGTCCATCTCTTTGTGCTCGCCGATGCGGGAGGTGGCCTCCATGGGAAACTCCAGGTAGACGGCGCTGCCGCCGTAGGTCTCGGCGGACTCCCACTCCTTGTTTCCTTCGGGGCTCAGCACCCGCAGGTAGTCATTTTCGTTGAAGGCCACCGTCATGGCCGCATTCCGGTCGGTGAAATCGGCGTAATTGAATCCGAAGATATTGGTCCACGGGGGCAGGGCCCGGGGCATGGAGGGGGCGTATTCACTGCCGGTCCATTTCATCTCCTCGACGCCGCCGGTGAAGATGTTCCGGATGGAGCGCTGCTGGCCCATCAGGACCCGGCCCCGATCCGGAATGTCGAGCACCCGGTAGTACCAATCCGCACCGGATAGGATGCGCAAAAACCGGCCGTTATCCCATTCAAGCACGTAAGAATCGAGAGAATTGTTCCCTTCATTGACCTTGGTGACGAAAATTTCCGCAAGACCATTCTCATTGAAATCTCCCACATCCACGCTGATGATCTTGTCGTTGGCGTCGCCCGGCGCCTCGCCGATTTTGATGAACCGTCGGTCCCTGGCGCGGTAGACGGAGACATCCTTACCCGTTCCCAGAACGATTTCGGTGTTGCCGTCTCCGTCGACATCCCCCAGCGCGAGATGCCGGAGTTCGGCATCAAAATGGCGGCTTCTCCAGGATTCCCCCATCGGACCCCGGTCGGTTTCCGTTACCGCCCCCTCAATGTCCTCGGTCACCTTGCGGCCCGACTTGTTCCAGAGCGATTCCGGATGCTGCCGGCTTTCGGCCACCTCCGGTTCCCGGTCCGTCGAAGCGGTTTTCGGGGCCGGTTTGCGGTCAAACACCTCGGCATTGACCTGAGATGCGAATCGGTTGATATGGGAAATCACATCGCCCTGATCCTCGCCAGATTCATAAAAGGAGAGAGCCGACTTGCCCTCGCCGACATTGTACATCCGCGCGTCGGTGCTGATGTTGTCGCCGAAAACGGTCAGGCTGCCGAACACCACATAGTCGGCGCCGACCGTCTGCCCCAGGTCGGCGGCGATACTTTCGTTGACTTCCGCCGCCGTTGCCATCGCTTCATCGACGGCGTCGCGGCCCAGTACGCGGACCTTGCCTTCCTGGCTCAACCGGCTGGAGAGCATGTCCCGAATGCCGTTTTGAAGAAACGAGAGATCTTTTTCCGAATAGATGTTGAACGGCAGCACCAGAACCGTTTGGGGGTTCCGGGCCGCGGCGCCGCCGACCAGCAGCAGCGGGAAAAACAAAACGATGATGATGAAAACCAGCGGAGAACGATGGGATTTCAATGTCCACTCCTCTTGTGGGTTATCGATATTCCGAAGCCGATACCGGCTCGAATAACAGTATTAAATCGTCGAATCCGGTGCGATGATAGGGAAAAGCAGGCTGACTGTCAATGGGGGAGGTGATGGGTGATAGGTGATAGGTGATGGGTGATGGGTGATAGGTGATGGGCGATAGGCTATGGGTGATGGGCTGAGGAGCCCTTGAACCTGGGACCTTGAACCTCGGCCCTCAGACCTCGGCCCTCGAAACCTATTGCCCGACGATTTTGGGTTTGTTGGCGGGTTCGGCGGCGAGATAGGTGATGCGGTTTCGGCCGGTCTGCTTGGATTGAAACATGGCCATGTCTGCGCGTTTGATGAAGGTTTCGAGGGCTTCGTCGGGCTGGTATTCGGTGACCCCGACGCTGATGGTGACCGATACCGGCTGGTCGGCATTGGGGGTGAACTGTTTGGCGCGGACCCCCTCGGAGATCCGTTCCGCCACGGTTCGGGCTTCATCTCCGCTGGTTTCCGGCAGAATCACCGTGAATTCTTCGCCCCCGTATCGGTAGGCGGTGTCCATTCGCCTCAGGCAGGATTGAATGGCCTGGCCCAGCCAGGTAAGCACGTAATTGCCTTCGAGGTGGCCGAAGCTGTCGTTATAGTCTTTAAAATGATCGATGTCGAGGAGCAGGAGAGAGAGGGAGTGCTGATATCGGGTGCAGCGGTCGACCTCCAGTTCGAGCTGTTTGTAGAAGTGGCGGGCATTGAACAGCCGGGTGAGATCGTCGGTGATGGCCAGTTTTCGCAATTCTTCCTTGAGGTAGCGCTCCTTGAGCACCCGCTTCAATCTCAGCAGAAGCTCTTCGAACCGCACCGGCTTGAAGACGAAGTCGCTGGCCCCCTTGTTGATCACCTCTTCGTAGGAATAATCCCCGCTGTAGCCGGTCATGACGATAATTTCACAGTTGTACTCGCCATGAATCCGCTCGGTCAGCTCCAGCCCGTCCATGCCCGGCATCATGATGTCGGTGATGACCACGTCCACCTGGCGCGTCTGCATCAGCTCAAGGGCCTCGTGGCCGCTGGCGGCCATGTGTGACTGGTATCCCACCGTCTCCATGAATTCGTTCATCAAAAATCTCACCGTGGCGTCATCATCGACGATCAGGATGTGAACGTCGGGGCGGGGTCCTTGGGGGATTGAATCTTCGGTCATTATGTGTGAACCTGTTTTTTGAACCTGGGGCATCGTATCAGGGTTGACATGGTCCGGCGCAATCTGGTAGAAAGACGCTTTATTTTCAAGGAGTTTCTTACTATAGCCGCAAAGTCGAACCGTGTCAACTCACTTTTGGCGGTTGTAAACCGACACCATCCTCTATCAGGAGACCCATATATTTGTCACGCAAAGCATTCATTCGGAATTTCAGCATCATTGCGCATATTGACCACGGCAAATCGACCCTGTGCGATCGCATGATCCAAAAGGCCGATATCGTGGCGGACCGGGATTTTCATGATCAGATCCTGGATACCATGGACATCGAGCGGGAGCGGGGGATCACCATCAAGAGCAACACGATCTGCCTGCCCTATTCCGCCCGGGACGGAAACACCTATTCCCTCAACCTCATCGACACCCCCGGCCATGTCGATTTCAGCTATGAGGTCTCCCGGGCCCTGGCCTCCTGCGAAGGGGCTTTTCTGCTGGTGGACGCCAGTCAGGGGGTGGAGGCCCAGACCGTGGCCAACCTCTACCTGGCCCTGGAGCACGATCTGGAGATCATTCCGGTGATCAACAAGATCGATCTGCCCTCGGCCGATATCGACTGGGTGCGGGGGCAGATCGAAGACGACCTGGGGCTCGACCCGGAGACCATCATTCTGGCCTCGGCCAAACAGGGGACCGGGGTGGAGGATGTGATGGAGGCGGCGGTCAATTTTCTGCCGCCGCCCACAGGGGACCCCGAAGCCCCCCTTCAGGCCCTCATCTTCGATTCCCATTATGATCCCTTTCGAGGCACCGTGGTCCATTTTCGAATCTTTGAGGGGAGTGTCCGGGCGGGGGACACCATCCAATTCATGTCCAACCAGGCCGCCTATAAGGTGGAGGAGGTGGGCATCTTCCAGATCGTCCGGGTGCCGCGCAAGGCCTTGATGGCCGGAGAAGTGGGGTACATGATCGCCGGTATCAAGACGGTGAGCGACACCTCCATCGGCGACACCATCACCCACAAGAAAAATCCCTGCGACAAGCCGCTGCCCGGTTTCAAAGAGACCAAGCCGGTGGTTTTTTCCTCCATTTATCCGGTGGGGTCGGACGAATACCAGGATCTGGTCGTGGCCCTGGAAAAGCTCAAGCTCAACGACGCCTCCCTGATCTACGAAAAGGATACCTCCGCGGCCCTCGGGTTCGGGTTCCGGTGCGGGTTTCTGGGGCTGCTTCACCTGGAGGTGGTTCAGGAGCGGCTGGAGCGGGAATACGATCTTTCGCTGATCCTTACCGCCCCCTCGGTCCAGTACGAGATCACTCTGGAAGACGGCGCCGAAGAGATCATCGACAATCCGGCCCTCTATCCCGATCCCACCACCATCGAATCGGCCCGGGAGCCTTTCATACGCGCCTCCATCATCGTGCCGGACGATTACATGGGCGCGGTCATGCAGCTGTGCATGGAGCGCCGGGGCATCAACAAGAACTACCAGTACCATACCAACAAGCGGATGGAGATGGTCTTCGAACTGCCGCTCTCCGAAGTGGTCTATGATTTCTACGACAAGCTCAAGTCGATCACTCAGGGCTACGGCTCTTTCGACTATGAAATCATCGACTACCGGAAGACCGATCTGGTCAAGCTGGATATCCTGATCAACGGCGAACGGGTGGATGCGCTCTCCCAGCTGGTCCATGAAGAGCGGGCCTATGAGCGGGCCCGGACGGCCTGCGACAAGCTCAGAGAAGAAATTCCCCGGCAGATGTTCAAAATCGCCATTCAGGGCGCCGTCGGCGGCAAGATCATCGCCCGGTCGACGGTATCGGCCTTTCGCAAGGACGTCACCGCCAAATGCTACGGCGGCGATATTACTCGAAAGCGAAAGCTCTTGGAAAAGCAGAAGAAGGGAAAGAAGCGGATGAAGATGGTGGGCAAGGTCATGATCCCCCAGTCCGCCTTCCTGTCGGTATTGAAAGCGGACAAGGATTGATTACAAAGGAGAAACGATTATGGGGATGACCATTACGGAAAAGATACTCGCGGCCCATGCCGGGCTCGATCGGGTGTCGCCCGGGGACCTGATCAACGCCCGGGTCGACGTGGCCCTGGGCAACGATATCACCGCACCCATCGCCATCAAGAAATTTCGTGAGAGCGGAGCGACCCGCGTTTACGATAAAAACCGCGTGATTCTGGTGCCGGATCATTTCGTGCCCAACAAGGATATCGCCTCGGCCATGCAGGCCCAGATCCTGCGGGAATTCGCCCGGGACCAGGACCTGACCTATTTTTTCGACGCCGGAGAGATGGGGGTGGAGCATGCCCTGCTGCCGGAAAAGGGGCTGGTGCTGCCCGGCGACCTGGTGATCGGGGCCGACAGCCACACCTGCACCTACGGCGGGCTGGGGGCCTTTTCCACCGGGGTCGGCTCCACCGACCTGGCCGCGGCCATGGTCACCGGCGAGGTCTGGCTCAAGGTGCCTGAAACCATTCGATTCATCTACACCGGTGCGCTCGGACCCTGGGTCGAGGGCAAAGACCTGATCCTGTTCACCATCGGCGACATCGGGGTGGACGGGGCCCTCTACCGGTCCATGGAATTCACCGGCCCCGCCATCGAGGCGCTGGGCATGGCCGGGCGGCTCACCATGGCCAATATGGCCATCGAGGCCGGAGGCAAAAACGGCATCATCGCGCCGGACGCCGTCACCGAAACCTTCGTCTCCGAGCGGGCGGTCCGGCCCTACACCCCGTACCACAGCGACTCGGACGCCGAATACGTCCAGGTCATCGAATACGACGTCTCCAAGATCGAACCCCAGGTCGCCTTTCCCCACCTGCCCGAGAACACCCGCGGCATCAGCGAGGTCGGCGATATTTCCATCGACCAGGCGGTGATCGGCTCCTGCACCAACGGCCGCATCGAAGACCTGCGCAGCGCCGCCGCCGTGCTCAAGGGCCGCAAGGCGGCCAAAGGGGTCCGGCTGATCGTCATCCCGACCACGCCGGCGGTCTACCGCTCCGCCGTGGAAGAGGGCCTGTTCGAGGTCTTCATGGATGCCGGCGCCATCATCGGGCCGCCCACCTGCGGCCCCTGCCTCGGCGGCCACATGGGGATCCTGGCCAAAGGCGAACGGGCCGTGGCCACCACCAACCGCAACTTCGTCGGCCGCATGGGCCACCCCGAAAGCGAGGTGTATCTGGCGAACCCGGCGGTAGCGGCCGCTTCGGCGGTGCTGGGGCGGGTCGGGGGGCCGAATGAATTGTAGGTTATAGGTTATAGGCTATGGGTTATAGGCTATGGGTTATAGGCTATGGGTTATAGGCTATGGGTTATAGGCTATGGGTTATAGGCTATGGGTTATA
>JAABSQ010000478.1 GCA_011390315.1 Desulfobacteraceae bacterium | reverse complement strand
GATGACAAAGGCGATGTGGTAGGGCGGGCAGGCGGCGGTGCCGAGGGAGCGCATCTTCTCCTTCAAATAATCGACCAGGGCGCCGGGATTGAGCACCGCTTTGGTCTCCTGAAACAGATAGGTTTTGTTGGCGGAGCCGCCGCCTTTGGCCACAAAAAGGAACTTATAGGCATCCCCCGGAACGGCCAGCAGATCGATCTGGGCCGGCAGGTTGCAGCCGGTATTCTTTTCTTCGTAGACCGTCAAGGGCGCATTCTGTGAATACCGAAGGTTTCGTTGTGTATAGGCGTTGAAAACGCCCCGGGAAAGCGCCTCTCCTTCATTGAAATCGGCCCAGACCTGCTGCCCCTTTTTGCCCATAATGATGGCGGTGCCGGTATCCTGGCACAGCGGAAATTCCATTTCAGCCGAAATGACGGCATTTTTGATCATTTCCCTGGCCACCAGCTGGTCGTTTTCCGACGCCTCGGGATCATCCAGAATCGCGGACACCTGTTTCAGGTGCGAAGGGCGCAAGAGATGGGATACGTCGGTAAACGCCTCCTCGGCCAACCGGGTGAGGGCTTCCGGTTCGATGCAGAGCATCTCTTTTCCCTCAAAGGATTTCACGGTCACATGGTCCCGGGTCAGCAGCCGGTATTCGGTCTGATCTTCCCCCAGGGGGAACATTTCCTGGTATCTGAAATCAACCATCTTACGGAATTCTCCTTTTCATTATCGACGTCATCGGGCTTGAAAAAAGGGGGCTGATTGCAAGTAGATGCAAGGGCCGTTCCAAAAATTTAAAAGGAAACCCGTCAAAACCGGGCTACCGCTGAATCGTGACCGAATTGATCGTGACCGGTTTTACCGGCTTGTCGTTGGGCCCGGTTTTGACCGAACCGATCTCTTCCACCACATCCATGCCCTCGGTCACCTTGCCGAATACCGTGTGGCGGTTGTTCAAATGGGGGGTGGGACCGAGGGTGATGAAAAACTGGCTGCCGTTGGTGCCGGGTCCGGCATTGGCCATGGAAAGGACCCCCGCAGCGTCATGCTTCAGGTCTTTATTGAATTCATCCTTGAACTGATACCCGGGTCCGCCGGTGCCGGTGCCGAAGGGACATCCCCCTTGAATCATGAAGTCTTCGATGATTCGGTGAAAGGCGAGCCCGTCATAGAATTTTTTGCCTCGGGGGGTATCCTGGCGGCCTTCGGCCAGATTCACGAAATTCCAGACCGTTTCGGGGCATTCCTTGGCGTACAGTTCGATTTCAAAATTTCCCATATTGGTGTCAAAGACCGCCGTCAGGCGATCCACGTTCTCTTTATAATCGCTTTTTTCTCCAATCACAATCCGCCTCCTGATAAGGATAAATAATTCATTGCAAAGATAAAACTCCAAAATCAGAAATTATAACTGAGCGTTCGGTCGGTGTCAATGACAAAAGACCCGGAAGAAAACGGCGAAAAACCGCCGTTCGGGGATGGAGATCGGCCGGGAAAAGAAAATGAAACCGTGGTTCAGGAAAAAAACTCGTCTATGGACATCTCCCCGCGAATACCGAAACGGGTCAGAGCGAAATCGAATCGGACCGGGTCTTCCGGGACCCACCGGGCAAAGGCGGCGGTGATCTCCAGAGCGGTCTTGAGATCGGCGGCCTTGCGGGAGGTCAACCCGAGAAAGGTGCAAACCCGGTGCATATGCACATCCAGCGGCACGATCAGTTTGGAGGGGTCCACTTCATCCCAACCCCCGGGATCCACCGCATCCTTCCGGACCATCCATCTCAGGAAAAGATGCATCCGCTTGCAGGCGCTGCCCCGTTCGGGCCGGGGAACCAGATGACCCGGATCACCTGTCCGCACCAGTTTTTCGCAGAAACGGGTCAAGGCCGGCAATACGGTGGCGTCGGAAGAATCGCATCCTTGCAGAAAGCAGGCATGCAGAGAGCCGTGCTCCCGAATGATATTCCGGGCCCCGGTCAGCATCGCCGCGAGGTGTTCTCCGGTGGCGAACCGGTGTTTGAATTCAGAAAAATCGCTGCGAAGGGAGGCCGAAGAAGCGGTCGCCACATAGTCGGCGGGTGAGGGCCCCATCATCTCCAAAACAGCGCCGACACTCCGCTTGATCATGGCGACCCGCCCGTAGGCCAGTGCGGAAGCCGTCAACCCGACGATTTCGCGATCTCGAATCGCAGGGTAGTGATACAGGAACTCCAGGGGATCGGGCCTCACATATTCCCGCCGGTTGAACCGTCCATAGACGGAAACCAGTTTTTTTTGAATGTCTTTGGATTTCAAAATAAGCGGTTCGCTGCTGATTAAAGGGGTTTGTCGAAATAAAAATACCGTGCCAGCCGCCGGGGGATCCCCCGGCGGCGTTCGGATCGTATTCTAACTTCCGCGAATCGCCCGGATCGGCTATCGGCATTTCGAAACTTTCAGGATTTCCCTGATTTTCCAGGCCATTTGCTTCTTCGATACCGGTTTCGTCAACACGATTCGAAGGCCCTCGGTTTCATGAGGGTCTTCACCATTTTCCGTTTCGCTGCTGCCGGTGCAGAGAATGACCGGAATATCAGGTCGAATGTTGATCAATCGAGCAGTCAGCTCCTTGCCGGTCATCCGGGGCATGGTCATGTCCGTAATGACGAGATCATACCGGTCAGGGTCTGAGCCGAACCGGTCCAAGGCTTCGGAAGCGTGGATGAACGCCTCCACCCGATACCCGAGAGATTCCAAAGTCTGCTTTTCCATTTTCAGCAAAGCCGGTTCGTCATCCACCAGAAGGATCGTTTCCGTGCCGGCCGGCACGGGAAGTTCAGGTCTTTTCCCAAGGC
>JAABSQ010000477.1 GCA_011390315.1 Desulfobacteraceae bacterium | reverse complement strand
CCCGCCCTTGGACCGGGCCGCCCCGCGGATGAAGTTGGCCTGGTCCCCGATCCCGCTGTAAAACAGGTATCCCACCGAATCCGAGCAGACCTGGCCGGTGAGGTCCACCTCCAGGGCCGAGCTGACGGAGATGAGGTTGTCGTTCAAGGCCGCCACCGCCGGATCGTTGACGAAATCCGAAGAGCGGAAGTAAAACCGCGGGTTGTTGTCCACATAGCTGTAGACTTTTCGGAGCCCATGCAGAGGGTCGCCACCGCCCGGCCGGGCATGAAGGTCTTTCGTTTGTTGGTGATGACCCCCTTTTCAAAGAGCGGCACGAAGGCGTCGGTGATGACCTGGGTGTGGATCCCCAGGTCGTTTTTGCTGTCCAGGTGCTGAAGGATGACATAGGGCAGGCGGCCGAACCCGATCTGCAGGGTGGCCCCGTCTTCCACCAGTTCGGAGACATAAAAGGCGATCCGCCGGGCGATCTCCACATCCGGAATCTCGGGCACCGCATCGGTCAGCGGTTCTTCATACGGGACCAGCCAGTCGATCTCGTCCACATGGACGAAGCTCTCCCCCATGGTTCTGGGCATGCGGGGGTTGACCTGGGCGATGACCGTTCCGGCGTTTTTGCACCCCGACCGGGTCACATCCACCGAAATGCCGAGGCTGCAAAACCCGAACTTGTCCGGCGGGCTGACCTGGATCAGGGCCGCGTCCAGACCGATCTGGTTGCTGTCGAAGAGGTCCGGAATGTCGGAGAGGTAGGCCGGAATGTAGTCGATCTTTCCCTCGAAGGCCGCCTTCCGCATGCCGGCGCTGATGAAAAAGAGCTTCAGCTGAAACCGCTTCAGAAATGCTTCGTCTTCCATGTACTCGGCCAGGGTGAAGGAGAGCATCTGATAGATCATGATGTCCTGCATGGCCGCATCCCGGGCCAGGGTGTGGATCAGATGCCGGGGCTCCCCGCTGCCGGAGCCGATAAATACCCGGCTGCCCCGCTTGATGGTGGAGACGGCCCGGGCGGCCGAGGCCACCTTGTCGGGACACGCCGAACGGATGTCCATGTAGGATTCGGGGGATAAGGGATTCATTCGGAACCATGTCTGTCGATTGATTGATTCATCGCCTCGTCAACGGAATATCAGAAGGAGGGTTTTATGAATGCTTTTCCCGCTCCTGTCAAATGTTTCCGGCGGGATGGTCCTGTTGACCGGTCGGTCGGCTTATGGGATTTCCATAAAATCCCTTGAATCGGGTTGGACAAACGCCTATACTGTTGAAAATCAAAAAAAGAGGCTCGGTTCACCCAACCCATCTCTCCAACCAGCATTCCAACGAGGCGTCGACATGAAACACATCTACTCGTTTATCGGTATCAGCCTGTTCACATTGGTGCTGATCGCTTTTTCCGCCCAGGCGGCGACCCAAGTTTACGTGTCCGCATCCGGAGCCAAACTCCAGGCCGAAAAGAGCGCATCCTCAAAAACCGTGGAGACCCTGTCCATCGGCGCCGCCCTGAACCTTCTGTCCACCCAGGGCAGCTGGTACCAGGTGTCCGCACCCTCCGGAAACAAAGGCTGGATTTACCGGGGCAAGGTGTCCAAAACCGCGCCGGCGGCCGATTCCGGAGGACAGGAGTCGGGCCTGGGCGATCTCATGAGCAGCCTCGGCGGCAGCGGCATCAGCGCCGGGTCGGCGGATACCGCCCGATCCATTCGGGGCCTGTCTCCCGAGGCCGAGGAATACGCCAAGCAGACCGGGGCCCCCGAGGCCCACCGGAAAGCCTTGGATGAGACCCTCTCCATGTCGGTGACCCACGCCGATATCGAACGGTTGCTGAAAGAAGGCGGAATCGGCGAATATGCCGAAACCCCATAACCTACAGGAGACATGACCATGGCAGACCATAGAACCGCCCGTTTCGGGTCGACCCCCCGGCTGATCGGCCGCAGACGCTTTCTCCGCATGGCCGGCATGGCATCCGTTCTGGCCGCGGGCCCGGCCCGGGCCGTAGATCTTTTCAAAATGATCGATCCCGAGGGTAAAAACAAAAACCTTCAGAAAGCCAAGGGGCTGCTCGAGGGCACCTCCAGCATCATCGCCAGTTCCACCGAGATCGACTACAAGACCGAATTCTCCATCGGCGAAAGCCTGGCCCTCGAGGGGTTCAAGCGCTACGGCGAACCGGTCGAGAGCGACGATTTTCAAAAATATGTCGATGTGGTCGGAAACGCGGTGGCCCGCAATTCCATCCGGCCGGAGATTCCCTATTATTTCGTGGTGGTGGAAAGCCCGCTTTACAACGCCTTCGCCTGCCCGGGCGGCATCATTTTCGTCAGCGCCACCCTGGTGCGAAACATGGCGGACGAGGCCCAGCTGGCCTGCGTGCTGGCCCACGAAGTCTCTCATGTGGGGCACAAGCATGCCCTGAGCGCCATCAAACGGGCCAAGTTTTTCGAAGGGGTCGGAAAAATTTCGGATGTCACCCTGAAAGGCGAGCAGGGGGCCCAGTTCCGGAATGTGATCGGGAGCCTTCAGACGGTGCTGTTCGACAAGGGGCTCGACAAAGAGATGGAATACCAGGCGGACCTCTCGGGCATGGAAACCGCCTACCGGACCGGGTATGACCCCGCAGCTTTTGTGGGGGTGCTGGAGATGCTTCGGGACCGGGAAGATACCGCCACCATCGGCGGGTCCTGGTTCTCCACCCATCCCCCCCTGTCCTCACGGCTGTCCCGGTGCAGGGAACAAATGAGTCAATATCCCGATGCCGCCGGCCTGGCCCGGGTCCCGACCCGTTTCGACAAGTACAAGGCCATGATCTGACTGGGGAAGGTCAGGGCATCC
>JAABSQ010000476.1 GCA_011390315.1 Desulfobacteraceae bacterium | reverse complement strand
GGACCGCCGACATCGCGCGTCGCCTCGCCCCCCATCTGCCCCCCGAGGCGGTCCTGGCCGACTTGACCAGTCTCAAGGCGGAACCGTTGCAGGCCATGCTGGATGCCCATACGGGTCCGGTGATCGGGCTGCATCCCCTGTTCGGCCCCACCACCGCCTCTCTCGACAAACAGATCATCGTGGCCACCCCCGGCCGGGATTCGTCCGCCTGCCGGTGGCTTCTCGACCAGTTCAGCACCTGGGGCGCCATCATCGTCACCGCCGACGCCGAGGAGCATGACGAAATCATGGATATCGTCCAGGCCCTTCGCCATTTCGCCACCTTCGCCTTCGGCCGGTTTCTGAGCCAGAAGCAGATTCAGCTCTCCCGCACCCTCGAATTTTCCAGCCCCATCTACCGGCTGGAGCTGGGCATGGTCGGCCGGCTCTTCGCCCAGGACCCGTCGCTCTACCGCGAAATCATCCTGGCCTCTCCCAAACGGCGGGCTCTGCTGAAGGATTATATCGCCTCCATGAACGAAAACCTCGCAATGATCGAATCCGACGATAAGGAGCGATTTCAGTCTGAGTTCAAAAAAATCGCCGAATGGTTCGGCGCTTTCAGCGATCAGGCCCTGCGGGAAAGCTCCTATCTGATCAACAAATTGATTGAGCGGTTTTAAATCTCATAGAACACAGGAAAAATCGTTCTATTTAGAAAAAACCGCTTGACAAAGCTCTTCTTTTTAGCTTCACTTATTACCGGGGAACGTCGCCCCTCTTTCGCCGTTCTTCCAAAATGCCCGTTTATCCCCTGCCAAAAAATGAGATCGGAATATGACCCTCCAGAATCCTTACGTATTTGAATCGCTACCGGCCAAACTCAGCAGACCGCACTTGCATCGAATATTTCCGCGAAAACGGGTTTTCAGCAAACTTTCCGATATTCAGTCGTTCAGAGCGGTATGGGTAACCGGCCCCGCCGGATCAGGCAAAACCGCTGTGGTGAACAGTTTTCTGGAAAACGGCAATTGCCCCTGCCTGTGGTATTCGATGGATGAGGGCGATTCGGATATCGCCTCTTTCTTTTACTACATGAGATTGGCGGCGAAAGCGTACCTTACGGCGGAAGCAGTGTTGCCGCCTACCCTCACCCCGGACTATCTTCCAAACATCTCTGTGTACGCCAAACGATTCTTCGAGAAAATTTTTGCCATTTTTCCTTCACCGTTTGCTCTGGTATTGGATGATTATCACGAAGTAGATGATGAATCTCCCCTGCATGAAGTGATTTGCAACGCCATCACGCAGATACCAAATGGAATCCGCCTGTATGTGCTCAGCAGAGAGGAACCGCCTTCGGGGCTCGCCCGGCCGCGGGCCAATTGCAAACTGTATCTTTTGGGGTGGGAACACCTTCGACTGACACCGGATGAAACCCGGGGTATCGCCCATAAGATCCTGGGAAACAATGTTCCGAAACAGTCCATGACGGACCTTCAATCCAAAACCGACGGATGGGTCGCCGGACTGATTCTGCTTCTGCGTCGAGGCGAGTTCGAGGGGATCAAGCCTCAATATTTAAGCAAGCATACGCCCCACGAAATTTTTGATTATTTCGGCGGCGAACTTTTTGATCGATTACACCCATCCATCCGTTCAAAAATGCTTCAGTTCGCATTTCTCTCAAGGATTTCCGCGGGCGTCGCCGACCAAATCACCCGAAGCAAGGACGGTCAAACCCTTTTGGAGCGACTCCACAAAAGAAATGTATTTTTGAATCGATTGGTGGAGGAGGAAATTTCTTACCGGTTTCACCCTCTGTTGCGGGATTTTCTGCAATTGAGGGCCCGCCAGACGCTGCCCCCCGCCGAACTTGGAAATCTAAAACGAAGGAGTGCCGATATCCTTGCCCGGGAAGAAAATACCGAGGAAGCGGTGAAACTCTATTTGGAAGCGGGGGAAATCGAGGCCGCCACGCATCTGACCTTGACCCGGGCCCGTGTGTTTGCCGGCCAGGGGCGTTTTCGGGCATTGGACAAGCTGATCAACAGTCTGCCGGAAACGGTCACCGAAGCCTCTCCGTGGTTCATCTATTGGCGTGCGGCCTGCCGCCTTCCTTTTGCTGTGAAGGATGGCCAAGATCTACCCTCCAATGCTGAGTTGCGGAGGCTTTTCGCCCGGGCCTTGTCGCTGTTCGAACAGGCCGGCGACCCGGTGGGAAGCTACCTGTCCTTATCCGGCATTCTGGAATCCATCTGGATGGAATTGAACGAATTGGCGGCCTTGGATCCCTGGGTTCTCAAATATGAGGAAATGCGCAAAAAATGGGGGCCGAATCATCCGCCCGAGGTGATGCCCTGGTTGACGCCGGCGGTGCTCGGATCGCTGATGTTTCGCCAACCGAATCACCCTCTCATTTCTGAATGGATGGAAAGAGGGATGGCGGTGCTCAGAACGGTTTCCGAAAATGCGGTGCGCATTCGGGTATTTCTTACCTTGGCGCTTTTTCGATTGTTCCAAGGGGATTTGACCGGCACAAAAGACTTGATCACCGTTTTCCAAGCGAGTGCGGATGAATCTATTTCGCCGGTGGGCGCCCTCCTTTTCCATTCTGTGAATTCATTCTACTGCTGGCATTCGGGTCGATTCGATCAGTGTACGGCGACATCGACCGAATCCGTCTCCCTGATGAAAAAATACGGCATTCATATGCTCCATCCACTCCTCCATGGGGCCATCGGCGCCATCAACAGCGGCGACATGAACACCGCCGAGCGGCTGCTTCGCAAGGCGGACCCGGTCTTTTACGGGGCCGGCTGGTGGGCCAGGGCCCTTTACATGGTTGTCGCAGGCTGGTTTG
>JAABSQ010000475.1 GCA_011390315.1 Desulfobacteraceae bacterium | reverse complement strand
CGCTTTTATGAAATGCCTGAAGATATCCTTTTGAAAATCGATACCATAGACGACCCCCAACAGCTAAGGGACCTGTTTAAGCAAGCCCTATCCTGCGAAGGGTTGGACGCCTTCAGGGAAATACTCAAAAAAGTGAAGAGTGATCAATAAACGCTGCGAAAGCCATTTCCCTGCCGTTGGAAGTGCATCATTACCTGACTCACCGTTCCGGCCGAAGTCGATCGACTTACCCGTGCGATTCAGCGATTCCCCCCTTCTGTAGCAGGAAAACGGCACAGGAGCGGCCCGAGTCCGACGGTTTTGCCGATGAACAGAGGCCGTTCAACCGGGCCATCCAGGCAAGGGCGGATCAGTGCCCGCAGGGCCGGTTTGTCGACCTTATCGCCGGATGTCAACGGCGTCAGGAGCGTTGCGATGATGCCGGCCAATGGATATCTCCTCAGGCGGCCCTTCCTCGAATCCGGTTGTATTCCTCGATCATGGTGCTCAATTCCGCTTCCGACAAAACAGCCCCTTCGGCGTTTTTCTCGAAGAACCGCTTGGGGAGCTTGTCATGAGCGGCGTCGAGACCTTCCCGGGTGTTGAATTCCCGGGTCAGGTTGGTGATCCTATTGGCGATCTCCTGAAGCTCCGTTTTTTTCAATCGCCGGCCGGTGGTCGCTTCCATCAGCGTCTGCAACTCATCCCACAGGATAAAATCCCGAAAGAATCGGCAGAGGATCAGGCAGTCGAACAGCGTGGCCCGGTCTTCGTAGTCCACCAGGAGGTCGGCCTTTCCGGCGATCTGGTCCTTGTCCATCTGACCCGAGAGTTCGGCCTTGTAAAAGGTGCCTCTCAGATGGCAGGCCCCCCGGGCCGCGGTGGCATAGGAAAGCCCCATGCCTTTGAGCACCCGGGGCTCGAATCCGGCGGGTTCCAGGCCCTTGACATGAACGGCCATATCCGCCAGGTTCAATTTTTCCGCAGCCGAACGGATGCCGTCCGCAAACACCTCGCCGATCCCCTCCCGATGTGCGATTTTTTCAAACAACTCGGCCATGCGATCGGGCTGATTGTAATCGATATCGAAATCGACCTTTCCGGCTTTATAAGCTTCCACGGCAAAGGCGGAAATATTGCCTGCGCTCATGGTGTCGATGCCGAGCCGGTCGCAGAGGTCATTGAGCCAGGCCACCTCCTCGAGGCTGTCCACAGCATTGAGGCCGCCCAGGGCATAGATCGTTTCATACTCCGGGCCGTCGATCTCCAGACCCGCGTGGCGGCCGTTTCGCACCTTGCTGTGTTTGGTGCATTTCAGAAAACAGGGCGGACATCCCACCGAGGAGAGATCGAAGTGTGCCTGCATGTAATCCGCCGACAGATTTTCCCATTTATCAAAATATCCGCCCTGCCAATACCGGGTCGGAAAGCATTTCTGGGCGTTGGTCACCTTGACCTGCATGGGGGTGCCGAGTTTTCGGTAGAGTTCGGTAGCCGGGGACGACTTGCCGGTGTCGGCAATCCGCTTGACCGCTTCCTTAAGCAGCCCCTCATCCGCGATCTCACAGGATGTGAACCCGGCAAAGGAGATCCCCTTCAGGTTTTTGGACCCGAGCACGGCCCCCAATCCGCCCCGGCCCAGGCTGCGCCATCGGTCCGACTTGATGCAGGCGAACCGCACCCGGTTTTCACCCGCAGGCCCGATGACCATAGCGCCGGCCTTGGCGGGGGAATTTTCCAGAATGTAGTCCTCGGCCGTATAGGTGTCCGCACCCTGAACCGCGGATGCATCCTTGAACCGAACCCCGGCCTGGTCGATGACCAGATAGAGGAGCCGGTCGGCCCGGCCCTTCAGGATCACCGCATCCACCCCGCATCCCTTGATTTTCGGAGCCAGCGTGCCGCCGCAGTAGGATTCCCCGAACCCTCCGGTGGCCGGACTTTTGGTGTAGACCCCGAATCGGTTCTGACCCCAAACCCGGGTGCCGGTTACCGGTCCCGCTGCGATGATAAAGGTGTTTTCGGGCGAGAGCGGGTCCACCCCCGGCGGGTTCTCCCGCATCAGAAAATGAATGCCCAGTCCTTTTCCGCCGATGGATGCGGTCAGCACCGCGTCCGGAATGTCTTCATAGCGGAAGGTTTCCGCGGAAAGATCGATTCTCAGAAGTTTGTTGAAACAGCCTTTCATATCCGATTCCTTGATTCCTATTCCGTGATCCGCCAGTCGCTTTATCCGCCAGCTGCTTTAGCCGATAGATCCGTGAAAAGCCGCGGTATAAATCGCCGCCGCATCTTCCGTTCGGACCTCGCGGGGGTTGTTTCCGAGCAGCCGCTGAACCGCCATGGCCGATTCCGCCATGGACGGAATGGCCGATTCGGGGATCTTCAGGTCCTGAAGGCTCCCGGGTATGCCGCAGCATTCCGACAGGTTGTAGATTTTACCGATGCAGCGTTTGGCTAGAGCTTCATCAAATTCCCCGCCGTTTTTCAATCCCATCGCCCGACCCACATCGGCATACCGGGCGGTGCAGGAGGGCAGATTGAAATGCATCACAAAGGGGAGCAGAACC
>JAABSQ010000474.1 GCA_011390315.1 Desulfobacteraceae bacterium | reverse complement strand
CAGCGGATAGGCCAAAGCATGCACCGCCGCCGTATTGACCGGACCCAGGCACATCCCGCCGTAAAGGCTGCCCAGGGCCATGGCGGTTCTGGCCTCGGCATCGGCGCCGTCGGCGACCGCCCTTTCCAGGTGGGCGGCGATCAGTCGAATGCCCTCCAGGGCGATCATGTCCACCACCGGATGGGCGAAGCGGTTGGTATAGGCTTCGATGCAGTGGGTCATGGCATCCATGCCGGTGGCGGCGGTCAGGGCCGGGGGCATCCCCATGGTGAGCTCGGGATCGAC
>JAABSQ010000473.1 GCA_011390315.1 Desulfobacteraceae bacterium | reverse complement strand
CTGTCGGCCATTACGCTTTCACCCTCCCGGGGCGCCACATCCATAACCGGGGCCATATCCATGTTGATTCCCATTTCCATCAGTTCCGATGCGGTGATTCGGGCGAATGTTTCGGCATCGGATTCATCCTTCATGCGGGGATTCCCCGGGAATTGGGTAAAGGGGGGTTTCAATCGGGCCACCTTCCCCCCTTCCTGGTCGACGGCAATAAACAGCGGCGGCTGACCGGCCTTTCGGGCCCATTCCTGGATGGACCGGCAGAGGGCCTGAAGCTGATTCGGGTCGGCGATATTTCTGCTGAAGAGAATGACCCCGCCCACAAGAAGGGTGTCGATCAGCCTCTTCAATTCGGCATTCAGATCGGTTCCGTCGAACCCTGCCATCAATCTTTGTCCGGCCGCTTGCGCGTCGGTCAGTTCTGAGAAATTCACTTACGGCTTCTCTTTCCCAGTTGGTATTTTCGGACCGCTCGGTTGTGATCCGCAAGATTGGTGGAAAATTGATGGGTGCTGTCGCCCTTGGATACAAAATAGAGATAGTTGGATTCCGCGGGAAAAAGCGCGGCCCGAAGCGATGCTTCTCCGGGATTGGCGATGGGCCCCGGGGGCAATCCTGCCGTGCGGTAGGTATTATAAGGGGTGGCGGTGTCCAGATGTTTCCGGGTCAAGTCTCCCTCATAATTCTCGGCCCCGTAGATAACGGTGGGGTCGCTCTGAAGCCGCATCTTCCGTTTGAGTCGATTGTGAAATACCGATGCGATGAGGGGGCGTTCTTCCGGGACACCGGTCTCCTTTTCTATGATTGAAGCCAGGGTCACCACCTCGTGAAGCGATAGATCGAGTGCTTCAGCCCGTTCTTTCCATTCCCCTGAAAATACGGAATAAAAATGGTCCAGCATGGCCTGAATCACGGTTTCCGAAGTAACGCCTTTGGGAAAATGATATGTATCCGGAAAAAGATACCCCTCCAACGTCTCCGCCTCGATGCCCTGCTTTCGGACGAATTCGGCATCGGTAGCCGCCGCGGAAAGGACTCCCGGCTTCAGAAGACCGGCCTCGACCGCCAGAGTATCGATCTGCTGAATGGTATATCCCTCCGGCACGGTCAGTCGCCGAAGGTAGACCTTTCCGCGACTCATCATTTCCAGAATCTCGACCGGAGACATATCCGAAGAGAGAAGATATTCTCCGGCCCGAATCCGCTTGTCGTATTGCCCCAGTCGAGCGATCACCTTGAACCGAAAAGGATATTGGATGATATCGGCCGCTTCCAGCCGTTTCATCACCTCATCAAAGGGTTCACCGGGATGAACATTGAACAGGGTCTCTTCGGATTCCACTGACAAGGGCGTTTCCGCATACCCCTTCAGGTCCAGAAAACCATAGACTCCGCCGGCCGCGGTTAAGACCAGAATACCGAACAGCGTATATATGAGACTTTTCACTAAAAATTGGCCCTCCAGATTTGCCACTCATATGCGAAACCCGATCTCTTGTCAAAGAGAAGTTCCGTTCCTTAAGATACCAAACCTGTTGAAGATCGAAATTCTTTGGTTATATTGTGGGTTTAAAGTTTCTTGTCTAATCATATTCCGCAAACAGGAACGAGGAAAGAATGACCTCCACTGAAAAACCGAAACACGAAACTTATACCGGGTTCGAACAGGGTCCCATACGGCCGCCGAGTGAAGCGGACAGCCTGTTGATTCGGGTGTCCAGAAACTGCCCCTGGAATCACTGCACCTTCTGCCCGGTCTACAAAGGGGCCCGTTTTTCCCTGCGCCCCGCCGATCATGTGAAACAAGATATCGATCTGGTCCATAAATATGTAGAACTGCTCCGAACCCATGCGGATGCATCCGGAACCATTCCCCGGGAGACTGTGCAAAGGGCATCGGCATCGGTTCCACCGGATGAAACCGATGCCTTTCATGCAGCCCTGCGCTGGTATGCCGGGGGGTTGCGATCCGTGTTTATTCAGGATGCCAACAGTCTGGTGATCAAACCGGCGGCCCTTACCGAGATTCTCAAGCACCTGAAAAAACGGTTTCCCTGGACCGAGCGGGTGACCTCCTATGCTCGATCTCATACCATCGCCCGCATCAGCGATGCCGATCTAAAAGCCATGCGGAAAGCCGGCCTCAATCGAATCCATATCGGCATGGAGTCCGGGTCCGACGAAGTACTCAAACGGGTCCGCAAGGGAACCACCAAGGAGATGCATATCAAAGCCGGCGTAAAGGTCAAGGCCGCCGGAATGGAACTGTCGGAATATGTCATGCCCGGATTGGGCGGTACGGAGCTCTCCGAAATCCATGCCCTGGAGACCGCCGACGCCGTCAACCGGATCAATCCCGAATTCATTCGTCTTCGCACACTGGCGATTCCCGACCGGGCGCCTCTTTATGAAGAATACCGGAAGGGTCGATTTCAAAAACCGACCGATCTGATGATGGCCCGGGAAATTCTGCTTTTTATCGAGAATCTGGAGGGGATTTCAAGCACCCTCAAAAGCGATCATATCCTAAACCTCTTTCAAGAGATCGAAGGCGCCTTTCCCGAAGACAAGGATAAAATGACCGATCTGCTTAGATCTTTTCTGGAAATGGACCCCGAGCGCCAGTGCCTCTACCAGGTCGGGCGCCGGCTGGGGTATTTTTCCCGGCTGGCGGATATGGAATCTCCCCACCGGTTCAAGAAAGTTCAAAAGGTCTGTCGGGAAAACCACATTACTCCGGACAACGTCGATTCGGTGATTGAAGAGATCATGAAACGATTTATTTAGACCGACATCCCCTTTTCCTTGACTTCGCGGTTCAAAGCCACTATGGACCCGAATATCAGCCGG
>JAABSQ010000472.1 GCA_011390315.1 Desulfobacteraceae bacterium | reverse complement strand
TGAAAATTTTTGGGAGGATGAAGGGATTAATTCAGAAGAGTATATTAAGGAAATGGAATTTAATTGTACCTGTATAAAAAGATGGCTGTCGAAAGACGCCTTATAACCCATAAAGATTGAACTGACCTGCTCATGAACGAAATCGCAATTCCCCCCGCCCGCACCGAGCAGGTCAGATTCAATCTATTGTTCAGGAAGCCCGTCGGACAGTCTATGCAGGGTCTATTTTATATGGGGATTGGTTTGGGAGTATGAGATTGACCGGGTGACAAAACCCGAGTAATGGAAATTTTCAAAACCGCTCTTTGACATAAATAACTGCTTTATCCAGTTTTCAATGCTGACCAGAGGCACTTTTTAAGGCTGGAGCAGGCATAAACCCGCTCATCAGGCGCACGCCCCCTGTCCGGTTTCTGCCGGCAAAAATTTCAGCAGGGGAATTTTCAAGGGGGTGAATACCCCCTTGAATCGGCTCCCGCCGAAAATTTAAACAGACGCGGCGAATGCCGCTACCTTTTTAAAATTCCGCCGTGCTTTCAGCCCCTCGGCTTTTTTTCTCTCTTAAAATTCCTTCCGGCGGCGGCGTCATCTGATGCGGCAAAATGCTGTACAAATAGCATAAAGCGCCTCCGCAATCAGAGCAATACAGCGGCTCGATCGGTTTGATCTCGGGTTCAGGCGTCAGAACTTCGAATTCCCGGCTCAGCTCAATAAGCCCTCGAACCTCCTCCAGGGAAACAGCGCTGTTGGGATTCATAAAACCGTAATAGCGCACCTTCATGAATCCCGTCGGCAGCACATGCTGGAGAAACCGCCGCATGAACTCCATCACATCGAGCGCCATGGTTCTCGTTCGATTACCGCCGGGTTTGCGATAGCGGATCGTCACGGTGCGACCATCTACCGAAGCGATACGATGATCCGAAATAGCTACCTTGAATACGTAAGGCGCCAGGTATTTCAAGGTCTGCTCGGCTGAGTCCACGGCCTGTACATTGACGTTCCAATCTATATCCCACACCTCGGGAGGGATCTGCCCGTAGAGCCCCTCCCGGACCATCGCATCCCGGAATTTAGCGCGGTAAATCCGTGACATGGCCTTGACCGGCAGGAAGAAATCAGACCTTGAGGGACACCATTGGTTTTGGGTTTGGTCGAAGGCCCCGCCGGCAGCCACATAATGGATGTGGGGATGGTAATGCAGCTGCCGCCCCCAGGTGTGAAGCACCCCGAAAAAGCCCGGGGTGTCGCCGCCGATATGGCGGTCATCTTTTGCCAACTTTCTCATGGTCTCGGAAGAAGCCGAAAACAGGGCGCTGTATGCCGCCCGCTGATGACCTCGAATGAACCGGCGCAAGGCTTCTGGCACCGTAAAGGTGACCATGAAATGATGCCCGGGTACCTGACGCTCCATCTGCCGGTGCAACCACTCGAATCCCTTCCGCCATTGACAGCCGGGGCAGTGGCGGTCGCCGCAGGAACGGAAAATGTGATGTTTTTTACCGCAGTCGGTGCATTCATACACCGTCATGCCGCAAACATCAGTGCGGCAGCCGATGATCGCCTCAATGGTCTTCAGATGATTGCCGGGCATGGAATCGCCGAACCGGTCGAGATATTCCGGGCCATACTGTCGAAAGATATCTTGGATAGCGCCCATTTTAGAAATCCCTCATCAAATCGTTGAGAATCTTGGCGGCATCTTCCTGGCCCTTGCGGGTCAAATGCAGATAAACCGTGGTGGTTTCCAACTGGGCATGGCCCAACCATCGCTGAATCACCCGAATGTTGATGCCCTCCTCCAGCAGGTGAGTGGCATAGGAATGACGAAGCGTATGAATAGTCACCCGCCGCTTCTTGATGCCGGCGGCAAATTTGGCCTGTCTGAAAGCGCCCTGGACGGAGTCGATGGCCATGGGGTTTTCGGAAGTCGGAGCCTTATTGTGACCCCGGCCCAGCGCCGGAAAAATCAGGCGAGGATGACGATGGGTTTTCCAGTGCTTGCGGAGCAAAACCAAGATATTGGGGGGAAGCGGAACAAATCGGTCTTTGGCCCCCTTGCCTCGGTGGACGTGGATCAACATCCGATCCTTATCGATATCGGAGACTTGAAGGAATAGTGCCTCCTGAAGGCGAAGACCGCAGGAATAGACGGTTGTCAGAAATGCTTTGTTGTGAGATGTTCTGACGTGGCCAAGAATACGATTGACTTCTTTGCGGCTCAGCACACACGGCAGACGTTTTTCTTCCTGAGCTTTCAGCATCTTAAACAGATGCCAGTCGCGCCGAAGTACATTGATGAAGAAAAACTTGAGCCCGCAGTAGCAGATTTTAAGGGTACTCGGAGACCATTTGGTGACATTGCGCCGAAACAGGAAATATTCCTGAAGCTCCTCTTCGGTAATATCACGAGGATCTTTATCAAAATGCTCGATGAGCATCCGGACGGCCCGGGCATAGCATTCCTGGGTACGATCGCTCATCCCGGCCAACTGAAGGGCCTTAACAGTCTTGTCGTACCACGGAGTTTTCAGTGACTTTGGCATGATACCTCTCCTTTTTTGATGGTTTCAATTCGTGGGCAATTCCCACTTGGAGAGGTATCATACCAAAGTCATTGGTTTTTCCAATGTCGAGGAAATTTATGTAAAGGCAAGTGCTTGATATTAAAGGTTTCTGCCGCGGAGCGGCTTACTTGAACCGCATAGGTCTACAAGTATAGGCGAAACCCTCAAGATGGCTAAAAGTCGCTGAAAAGAAAGGCATTGTGCATGTTCATGGTCTGAATCCACGGCAAATCATACGTTTCGCCCTCAGCCAACATGAAAGGACTTTTGTGTGCATTTTTTGCAGACGACAAGA
>JAABSQ010000471.1 GCA_011390315.1 Desulfobacteraceae bacterium | reverse complement strand
ATCATTCGGCTGGTGAAGCGCCTTCTGCCCGAGGCCCGCATCGTCATCGGCGGGTATCACGCCACCCTGATGTACGAAGAGATCGCCCGATCCCCCGAGGCGGGATTGATCGATTTCATGATTCGCGGTGAGGGGGAAGAGGCCTTTCGACGCCTGGTCAACGCCCTGGAGGGGCGGGACCGGGTGGAAGAGATCTCCTCTCTGTCCTACAAACGGGACGGGGGGTTCATCCACAATGAGCGATCGGACCTGGCGGACCTGTCGACCTTGAAACTGCCCATTCGGGATGAACGGCGGTTGACCCGGGGATATCATGTTCTCAACAGCAGGGTCGAGGTGATGGAAACCTCCCGCGGGTGCAACCGGTCCTGCAATTTTTGCAGCATTCGGCACATGTACGGCCGCAGCTTTCGAGCCTTTCCCATCGAACGGGTCATAGCCGATCTGGACGACATCTATTACAAACGGAAGTGTCGCTGGGTGTTCGTCTCCGACGACAACCTGGTGCTCGACCCGGAACGGGTGGTCGCCCTGTGCGACGCCATTCTGGAGCGGAAATACAAGGGCCTCAACTTCGTGATTCAGGCCGATTGCGTTTCCATGTCCCGGAACGAGGCGATGGTCCGGAAAATGGCCCGGGCCGGCATGCGATCGGTTTTTCTGGGCATCGAGAACGTCTCCAAGGCGAACCTGGCGGCGGCCAACAAGGGCGATATCGTCGAGGCTTCCCGCCGGGCGGTGGCCCTGTGCCACAAATACGGCTGCATGGTGGTGGGCGGTCTGGTGCTCGGGTTTCCGGACGACGACGAGCGGTCCCTCGTCCAGAAT
>JAABSQ010000470.1 GCA_011390315.1 Desulfobacteraceae bacterium | reverse complement strand
CCTACCCCCGAACCGGGATTCGCAAAAACCTGCTGGAGGCGGGGCTGGTCACCAATCCGAAAGACTACAAGTGGTACAACGGGATGTGGGCCAATGTCAGAACCCGGCACCTGAGCCAGGAACAGCTTCAGTATCTGGTCTGGTACCATAAGCAGACGGTCCTGGGCTGGTGGGACCCTTCGGAGCGGTCCATGCGGGGCGGAAGACTCTGGACCGGCATCTGGCGTTTCGCTTTCAAACCGGTGGCCCGGTATTTTCATGACCGAAAGTTGAGAAAAATCGGGTGGGACGGGTGGTACCGGGAGGATATCGAATACCTGCGCGGGATCAACCGTTTTAAGGACCTCGAGGACGCGGGATAATTTGGATGCGGCGAAAGGGTGATTACCTTCTGAATGTAACGCCTTTTGGGGATACGGCCGCGATCAGGAGTCCTATATGGAAAATACCTTAACATTATCCGGTAAATATCCGGCTGGCGAAACCAAACCGGTCATTGATGAGGCATTAAGAAAGCAGACCGATTTCGCACATGCGCGCTTTTCAAAATTTGAAAAAGAATGCGGGGAATTTGAAGGCCGGTTCGGCATGAATTCAGAGGAATTCCTGGCGAAATTCGAGTCCGGAGAACTGGGCGACGCCGTTCATTGGTTCGACTGGTATGCGGCGCTTCGGGGAAGACGTCTGTGGGCGAAAAAATATGATATTCTTCAGAGCATCGCGTGGAAAGCATAACCGGATATTTCAAACAGCTCATTCAGATCATAGATCAGAATGAATGGGTTGTCCTTCAGGATCTCTCTTTCCGCCAGATGGACGAATTGGAAGGGTATATTCGAGGAGAGCTACAGATTCACGGCGGATATGTCTTGCATGTCGCCGAATATACAGTCCTTCAGCCTCCCGATCTGATCACGAGACTGAAATACCGATATCAGTTGCAAGACCAGGAAAACCATTTGATGGTTCGTTGGGATAATGCCCCCCATTATCCTGAGATTGCGACAAACCCATTTCACAGTCATTGGAAAGACGGAAGCATTCAAGAATCGCCGGAAATGAGCATTCCGAAGGTGCTTTCAGGGATGGATGCCCTCCTGAATGCCGAAATATAGATTGCCGGTAAAATCTCACAGCCGCACCAAGCCTGAATGGGCTGATGCTTAATCCCGGGAACAGGCTTCATGCTCTCGGAGGCGAAAGAAGGGGGCAATATGCCATCTGCATCAATGGCGGGTCTGTTTTGAGTGGAATGACGGAAACGCCTTTAATCTGCAATCTGAATACGATTTGAGACGCAAAATCGGTGAGGATATTGAACAGCGAATAATGCCGGCGAGGACATTGTCGGCATAGTGACGATAAACAGACGGTTCCGGGCTGTTGGAACATCTGAAACGGTCTACAGGTCGGGCGGTTGTGCCGGTTTTTATTCGCTCCAGTCTTCGACTTGCAAGCCGTTTATTCTTTCAAAGTGACGCCGATTATGCGTCACCATGATCAGGTCATTGGCAATGGCAACGCCCGCAATCAAAATGTCGATGTCATCCAGCGGACTGCCGGCGCGGCGCATATCGGCGTAAATCCGAGAAGAAATGTTCACCGAGGACTCCGTGAGCGGCAACACTGAATTTGTGGATGCAAACTCCAGGAAAAGGGCCATTTTTTTGTTCGCATCCCGGTGCTTCAATCCGCTCAGGATTTCATAGTAGGTGATAATGCTTATATTTATCTTC
>JAABSQ010000469.1 GCA_011390315.1 Desulfobacteraceae bacterium | reverse complement strand
TCGTAAGTGGCAAGGTAAGAGGAAAAGCGGTCGGTGACTTCGGGATGATTTCTGAAAAACAGGGACAGAATGTCGGTGTCAATCAATGATGGTTTCATGATTCATCCTGCCTGAAAAGGCTTTTCGGCGGCGTTTTGTCATGTCGTTTGACAAATCATTGAAATCCTTTTCTGTCATATCCTCCCAGCATCCCGCGAACCGCATGACGTCTTTTTTATCTTGTCGGTCAGTTTCCAGGTACAGTCTGTAAAAGTGAATAATATCATACAGTTGAGACAAACGG
>JAABSQ010000468.1 GCA_011390315.1 Desulfobacteraceae bacterium | reverse complement strand
GGGGCCTATCTCTGGGATTTTTCCGCGGGCGCCCTGAAAACGGTGACGGCCCTGGAAGCCGATCTCAACCAGGCCCGGGAGATTCTCGAGACCCGGCGGGCCGACATCGACACCCTGCCCCTGTGCATTCGGCTGACCGACCACAAAAAGCAGATGCTTCAAAAAGGGCTTCTGACCCGGGTGGCGGGGCTGGGGCGGTATGAAGAGCTGGTCAAGGAGATCGGGAGCGTTCATCGAAGCGTCTTTCAGCAGACCCTGCTGGCTCCGCTCATCGGCAGGACCGAAACCCGGCTGCGGGAATGGACCGGGAACCGGGCCCTGGGCGGCGCCGGATTTCCCCGGTTCGCGGACGCCCTCACCGAATACATTCAGTGGAGCAATCCCGACCCGCTTTCTCTGTCCGCCTATGAAATCCGGCCCTTTCTTGATCTGCTTCAGTTCCCTCAGCAGCTGAAATACCAGTACCTGGGCGAATACGATGCCTTTTTGCAGGAAGGGGGAGTGAAGGGCACTTTGGTCGACGCCGCCTCGGCGGAGATCATCCAAAAAGCCCTGACCACGGTGAGCGGGTACCTGCAGCCGGTGGTCTCGGACCTGGCGGCCGAGAGCGAAAATCTGACCGACGCCCAGTGGTGGCTGAAGCTGGCCATGCTTCTGGAGTCGATTCGTCAAAACTACCGCGCTCTTCTGAAAGCCGATATTCCGGCCGCGGTCACTCCGACCGAGACGATGTTTTCCGAATACCGAGCTTTTACCACCTTTTTAAAGGAAATATTGACCCAAAAGGACTATCTGCTGGCCCATCTGCGGACCGGACAGGCCAACCGCATCACCTGGTTGAATCCCGAAACCATCTACAGCCGATTGGGAGCTGCCGCCGGCGGCATGACCCGGCTGGAAACGGCGGTGGAAAAAGACCGGCAGGTGGTCCTTCATGATTACCGGTCCCGGGTGACGGTTCCCATCGACCGGAATCTGCCGGTGGTCAACATGCTGACCGAATACCCCTCCGAGACCTGGCTGACCGATCTGGTATCCCGTCCGCTGGGGGCTGAACACATGGGCATCTCCTATGATTTCGGGATCGGCGGCGGGGTTCTGGATCTGCTGCGGACGATGGCCGCTTTCGATACCTTGACCGAAGGCTATTACACCCGCTGGGACGCCTGGCGGTCGAACCTGCCGGAGCGGATCACCCCGGCCGCGTATCAGACCCCGCCGCTTCATCTGCCCGAGTTTCGGCGGAAAAGCCATGATATCGCCACCGGCCTGACCTCTCTGCAGGAGCGGGCGGCCCCGGCCGAATCCTCCGGGAACGGGGCCGCAGCGGGCGCACCGCCCGCCGACACCGAAACCGACGAGGCCTTGGAGGAGCGTAAAAAAGCGGTGGCGTCCTTCTGGCGGGCGCCGGATCTTCTGGAGGGACTCAAATCGTGGCATACGGTCCAGAATCGGATTAAGATGAACGGCCAGAGCCTTTACCTTCGGGAAGTGATTCAACGGGCCGAGTTTCGGCAGGGAATCCCCGCCGTGACCGGATGGCGGGAGATGAAAAGCATTGCCCTGTTTCAGCGGGCGGACGGGGTCGCCCTGGTGGAACCGGTGAACCGGATGGTGACCCAATGGCTCAATGATATTCCTCAGCCCATCCGCGCCATGGTGGAACAGGCCGGCGAAGTCGCCCATTTCGCCGAACTGGCCCATTTCGAGGAGATGATGAAGGCCTATAAGACCCTTCAAAACAGCTATATGCAGGCGTTTCGGGAGAGCGCCGACAAATTCGCCACCTGCGTCAACCAGATGGATGCCGATCCGGTGGCGGCCTGGCGGGTGCTTCGGGAATCCTCGGCGGTGGATGATCCCACCAACCAGCCGGTCAGCTGGAAGAACCTGCTGAGTTTCAGCGATTTCAAAAAAAAGCTCGAGATAGAGGCCGGGCCTATTGTTCAGCCGGTCACGCGGCAATTCGTCGAAATCGAATCCCATGTGTTCGGGGTCTACAAAGACGCCCTGCTGAAGTCCTATTCGACCACGGTGGACAGCCTGGCGGATCGATACGCCGAGATGAATATCGGGGAAAAATTTCCATTTCGGGTCGACGGGGGCCAAATGGACAATTCCCTGCTGCTGGGAATGCTCGACGAAATAAATTCCCTGCAGCGTCGGTTTGAACTGGATGAGGGCATTTACGTGGTCACCGCCGACGGGCGGAAAACCCCGGTGTCGAGCATTTCCCAAAAAATCGTGAATGAAATGACCCGAGGCGGTCAACAGGATTTCTATGAAGATTTCAGCGCTTTCGGTGCATTTCTGTTCGATGACCGCCAGCCCGAACCGCACAAGATTCAGGCATCGGTGATCCCGGGCCCGGTGGGGAGCCATTTTCACTGGCTTCGCCTGGTATTCGGAAACGGGGATATCACCGACCTGAATGTCTACGGTGTGCCGGTCAAGGAGATGACGGTACTGGCCGGCGATGGGTCGGTGACGATCCACGGCCTGGATGCCGCCAGAATGCCCCGGGCATCGGCGGTGGCGGCCAAGGGAGACCTGGCCTTTTTCCAGATGGTCTACCTGTTCGGCAGGCCCGAGGACCCGGCCCGGACCACCTGGATCACGGAAATCGAGATCCCCTTGAGCATCAACCCGGCCCATGAAGTTCAATGCCCCTTTCAATTCGTTTTTGATGAGGGATTGCCTGCGCTGCCCGACTGGCGCGATTTTGCACGGCAGACGCAGTGACGCCTCTTACGAACACGGCTCGGTTTTTTATCGCGACGGCATTGTCGGGCGCCGTCGGTCTGCTGGTGTCCTGTGCCGCCGGACCGGCGGTGGCGCCGGTGACGGATGTGGCCTTTTTTGCAACGGATGCGGCCCGGGCCCGGGGGCGT
>JAABSQ010000467.1 GCA_011390315.1 Desulfobacteraceae bacterium | reverse complement strand
TCCGACTGGACCGGAACGATGAAATCGGCAACCTGGTGGCCAAGCTGAGCGATATGGTCTACAACCTCAATGCGCTCATCGGACAGGTTCAGAAATCCTGCATTCAGGTCTCCTCCTCCTCCACCGAGCTGGCCGCCACCTCCAAACAGCAGGAGAGCATCATCTCCAACCAGGTGACCTCCACCGATTACGTCATTCAATCGGTGGCCGAAATCTCCAAGGTCTCGGGTCAGCTGGTGGAGACCATGCAGCAGGTGGCCGCCATGTCCGAAGAGACCGCCGAATTCGCCACCAGCGGCCAGACCGACCTGGCCCGCATGAAGGAGGCCATCGTCCATATGGAGGACGCCTCCAAATCGATTTCCGGAAAGCTGGAGGCCATCAACGAAAAGGCCTCCAACATTACCTCGGTGGTCACCACCATCACCAAGGTGGCGGACCAGACCAACCTGCTCTCCCTCAACGCCGCCATCGAAGCGGAGAAGGCCGGGGAATACGGCCGGGGCTTTACGGTGGTGGCCCGGGAGATCCGCCGTCTGGCCGATCAGACCGCCGTGGCCACCCTGGACATCGAACAGATGGTCCAGGACATGCAGTCGGCGGTCTCTGCCGGCGTGATGGAGATGGACGCCTTCATCAAGGAGGTCCAGCGAAGCGCCGAGGACGTCACCCGCATCAGCGGACAGCTCACCCGGATCATCGAGCAGGTTCAGTCCATTTCCCCCTCCTTCGACAATGTCAACAAGTCGATGCAGTTCCAGTCGGAACGGGCTCGAAAAATCGACGGGGCCATGGTCAGCCTGGGGGATGAAATGAAGCAGACCATGGAATCGCTCAAGGAATCCTTTCTGGCCATCGAACAGCTGAACGAGGCGGCCCGGGGGCTTCAGGACGAGATCACCCGGTTCAAGGTGGCCTGATGCGGATCGCCGTCGTCCACGACCGGGATCGGGTCCAGAAAGAGATACAAAAAATGATTCGAAATCTCCCGAACCATGAGATCGCCTGGACGGCCCGAACCGGAACCGAGGCGATGAACCGGGCTTCGAGGGAGCTTCCCGACCTGATCCTGATGAAGCTGGCCCTGCCGGACATGAGCGGGGTGGAGGTCACCCGGCGAATCATGGAAAAATCTCCCTGCGCCATCCTCCTCATTACCCATCAGGTGGAGGACCACACCTCCGAAATCTTCGAGGCCATGAGCCACGGAGCCCTGGATGTGATTCATCTTCCTTTTTCCGCGTCGAATGCAACCGATGAGACGATCGACCCCGTTCAGACCCGAGCCCTGCTTCACAAAAAAATCCAGACGGTGGAGAAACTGAAACAGAACCATATCGCGGTCCGGGTCCGCAAAGCCGCGTCTCCCCGTCCCCCCCTGGTGGTCATCGGCTCCTCCGCGGGCGGGCCCAAGGCCCTGGCGGATATCCTCTCCGGGCTTCCGGAAACCCTTGAGGCGGCCCTGGCGGTCATTCAACATGTGGACAAAGAGTTTTCCGCCGGATTTGTCGACTGGCTGGACGCCCAGTGTTCCCTTCGAGTGAAACTGGCGGTGGATGGGGGACGGCCCGCAGCCGGGGTGGTCTACGTGGCCGGCACCGACGATCATCTGATTCTGACCCCGGATTACACCTTTTCGTACATCCCCGGGGAATCGGATTCTCCCTACCACCCCTCGGTGGATGTCTTTTTCAAAAGCCTGGTCGGCTACTGCCCGGCCAGACCCGGTCCGGCCCCCTACCGCCGCATCGGGTGCGTGGGGGTGCTCCTCACCGGCATGGGCCGGGACGGGGCAGAGGGGCTGTTGACCCTTCACCGGGCCGGATGGCACACCATCGCCCAGGATGAATCCACCAGCGTCATCTACGGAATGCCCCGGGCGGCCAAGGAAATCGGCGCGGCGACCGAGGTGCTTCCCATCGACAAAATCGCCCCGGCGATTCTCAAAGCCCTCTCCGCAACCGGCTGAAGGGAGCGCCATGGACCCCGAAAACCGCTTCACCCGATACCGAATCACCGTGCTCCTGGTGGATGATCAGCAGATGATCGGCGAAACCGTTCGACGCATGCTGATCGGCGAACGGGACATCGACTTTCATTACTGCCAGGACCCGACCCGGGCCATCAAAATGGCCGATGAGGTGGGCCCCACGGTGATTCTTCAGGACCTGGTCATGCCGGAAATGGACGGGCTTCGGCTGGTGCGCTATTTCCGGGCCAACCGGAACACCCGGGAGGTGCCCCTGATCGTGCTCTCCAGCAAGGAAGATCCCGAAATCAAGGCCGAGGCCTTCGGGCTGGGGGCCAACGACTATATGGTCAAGCTGCCGGACCGGCTGGAGGTGATCGCCCGAATTCGCTACCACTCCAGGGGATACATCAATATGCTGGAGCGGGACGAGGCCTTTCAGAAACTGGATGAGGCCTATCAGGAGGTTCGAAAAAGCCAGCGGCTGATTCGTCAGACCTTCGGCCGGTATCTTTCCGACGAGGTGGTGGAGGAGCTTCTGTCTCACGAAGGCGAAGGCACCAAGCTGGGCGGGGACAAACGGCGGCTCACGATACTGATGAGCGACCTGCGGGGGTTCACCGCCATCAGCGAACGGCTTCCGGCGGAAAAGGTGCTGGGGATCATCAACATCTACCTCGAAGCCATGATCGAGATCATTCTGAAATACCAGGGGACCATCGACGAATTCATCGGGGACGCCATTCTGGTGATCTTCGGCGCCCCCATTCTGCGGGAAGACGACGCCCGCCGGGCCGTGGCCTGCGCCCTGGAGATGCAGCTGGCCATGGAGGCGGTGAATGAACGAAACCGGGCCGCCGGATTTCCGGAGGTGGCCCAGGGGATCGGCATCAACACCGGGGACCTGGTGGTGGGCAATATCGGATCGGAAAAACGCTCCAA
>JAABSQ010000466.1 GCA_011390315.1 Desulfobacteraceae bacterium | reverse complement strand
CGTCGACCGGATACAAGTTCGGGCTGAAGCGGGACCGGTATGTGGATGAACGGATCGATCCGGAAAAATCGACCATAGCCGCCATCGCCTATTTGAAGGAACTGCACCAGATCTTCGGCGACTGGGCCACGGTGCTGGCCGCCTACAACTGCGGCGAGGGCCGTGTGCTGCGGGTCATTCGGACCCAGAACGTCAATTATCTGGACAACTTCTGGGATCTTTATGAGCGGCTTCCCCGGGAGACCGCCCGGTATGTGCCCCGGTTCATCGCCACACTCCACATGATCAATCATCCGGAAAAATACGGTATCGACAATGTGACGCCCGACACCCCGCCCGAGTATGAAACACTGACCGTTTCCAAGAAAGCCTGCCTCAACAGCATCGCAAAAGCAGCCGGAGTTTCGGAAAGCGCACTGCGCGACCTCAACCCGGAATTAAAACAGCATGTGCTGCCTCCGCGGACCTATTCCCTCCGGGTTCCGGTGGGAAAAGGGGCCGCCCTGTTGTCCAAACTGGAGGAGGTTCCCGTATACAACGCCCCGAAGGCCGCTTCCAACGACAACATCGTCTATCACCGGGTTCGAAAAGGCCAGTCCCTGTCGACCATCGCCGATCGCTACGGGGTCCGCATCAGCACGATTATGCGGGCCAACAACATCCACCGGAAGAATTACGTAGTGGCCGGCAAGATTCTGAAGATTCCGGTGAGCCGAAATTCCAAACACCTGGCCCAAAACCGGAAGGCGGCCGCCAAACGCGCTTCCATTACCCATGTGGTCAAACGGGGAGATTCTCTCTGGAACCTGGCCCGGCAGTACGGCACCACCACCAAACAGATCAAGGCGCTGAACCGGTTGTCCAGCTCCCGGCTGAGCATCGGACAGAAGCTGAAGATCGTATCCAAAACGGGCCAGGGAAAAGACGGTCTCAAAACCTATCAGGTTCGAAACGGGGATATCCCGTTTGAAATCGCCAAACGGCACAATATGAGCCTGGAAGCGTTCCTCAAGATGAATAAGCTGAGCCGGTACAGCAAGATTTACCCGGGCCAGAAAGTATACGTGGAATAATCGGTTCCGTCGATACGGCCGGCACGGGGCGGTTCGCTTATGCGGACCGCCCTTTTTGTTCGACCACCGCCTTGAGGGTCTCCAGCCAGTCGCCCACCTGAGTGAAAACCAGAAATTTGGCATAGACCGTCTGCTGGGCGTTGCCCCCCAGCCGCTCCCGATCGGTGCCCCGCCGAAGCAGGGATTCCAGTGCTTCGGCGACGGCGGTTTTATTCTCCGGGTCCGGATTGACGGCCCCGTTCCGGCCGTCTTCGACCTGCTCCAGGAGTCCGCTGGCGTTGGAAACCAGGACCGGTTTGCGTTTCCACATCGCCTCGGCGGCGGTGAGGCCGAAGCCTTCCTGAAGCGAGTTTTGGACCACCACCGACGACACCTGCTGAAGCACATTGACCATCAGGGAATTTCTTTTTCGGGAATCCATGGGCAGGGCCAGAATGGCGATGTCGTCCTGGACCCAGTCGGGAAATTCCCGGTAGGCGGCTTTGAGTTCCTCCATCACCTCCAGGCCCTGGGGGTCATCCTGGATGGCCTCGGGATCGGGACCGGCCAGCACCAGCCGGATGATCTCCACCATCTTTTTGTGTCGGCGGCAATCCCACTCTGAATCCGACCGACCCCGGCTTCGCATCTTCATTTCGGCAAATCCCTGCATCAACGGCAAAAACCCCTTGAGCCGATCCCATCGGGAGATCTGGGCCACCGTCATCCGGAACATCAGCCCGATCTCCTCCGGCTGCACCGCCGGGGAGAAGTGTCCGTTTTTTTGCAACCGGCGGGCGGTGTTTTCAAAAGGAGGCGTGAGAACCGGATGGCGGGGCTTGGCCATTCCGGCGTTGCACATAATCCCCATGATTTTGACCGGTTCCAGCTCCCGGTTTTTGTGGTTGAAGGGGTCGATGGCCGGGTGGATGATTCGGTAGTTGTCTTTGAAATAGTCGGGGACGTATTTATCGGAGGTGAACACGGCCGTATCGAAGCCGTCCGCATAGGGCTGAAGGAATTCCCAGGCGTGGCGGGTCCGTTCGGTATGGTCCGCTATCCCGATATGGGATCGCCAGATGGTGTGGATGTCGGCGTCGGATTTGAGCATCCGGCCCAGGGCCATGGGTTGGGGATCATGGGCGATGAGGATGTCGCCGGGGTTCAGACGGGTTTTGAGGTCGTCGGCGTTTCGGCGGTTGACCGATTCATAAATCTCGCGCTTTTCTTGGTCGAGATCGGTTTCACCGCTGTCGTGGATCAGGTTATGGATGTTTTTGGTGATCCGAAAAAAATCGTCCCGGTCGGATTGGAGCACCGCCCATCGAACATCCAGGCCGAGGTCCCGCATCAGCGAAATCACCCGGGGAAGCATTTCAGCCACGCCGCCCCCGTGGGCCGAAGAGTTGACCATCCAGATGGTCCGGTCCTTGAGATCGGGAACGATCGATTTCGCCGTCCCCTTCAGGTTTTGGACCACGCTGGTGAGATAGGCGACCGCCTCGTAATCGTCAATGTGGATGTTTTCTTCAAGATCGATGATGTCGACCATAAGCCCCCCGCTTCGAATGATGGATTGAGTGTGAGGTCACCTTCCGGCAGGTCGATGCCGAATCGGTTTTTCGGCCCTGGTTCATACCAACAGAAAACCGGAAGACCGAATGGGTAACGGGGGGTATATTACAATGTTTTGAATACGGTGAAAAGTATCGATTCAAATCTTGACAGAATCACCGGATTACCCTACTATAACCCACCTTTTGGCTCACAATGCGCCGCACCGATTCAAACCTCCCGCCCCCGTAGCTCAGTGGATAGAGCAATGGATTCCTAATCCATGTGCCGCAAGTTCGATTCTTGCCGGGGGC